>JAYVLW010000818.1:0-7322 GCA_043759315.1 Myxococcales bacterium | reverse complement strand
ACCGGCATCGCGCGCACCACGGGGTTCGAATACCCGTCGTACTGCAGCCACTCGATCTCGCGACCGTCGGCGGTGTACTGCGCCCAGACGTTCGCCTCCGCGCTGGTCGTCAGCTTCCGGCCGGTGACCAGGCCGCGCCGCTCGGCGCCCATCTCCTGCATGCCGTAGCGATCGCGCAGGTAGGTTTTCCAGTCGTCGAACAGCTCGGTGAACGGCGTGCCCACGACCTTCGCGATCTGCCGGTTGAGGGCGAACGGCGGTGCGTACCCTCCCGAGGTATGTCCCATCTTGCGGAGCGTGTCGTCGCCGAACCGATCGAACACGTAGCGGAGAAAGTGCGAGCCGTAGACGTAGGCCGCGTTCCCGCGCGGATACTGGCGTGGCGCGCCACTGACCTCGTCGATCCGGAGGTCGCGGCCCTCGTGGCGCGCGATGCGGATGAACTGATCGAACCGCGTGCCCCGATTGCGCCCGCCCGCGGAGCGCTTCGACTCCTCGTACACCGCGACGCCCTCGATCACCCAGCGCGGCATCACCTGGTTGGGAGCCCAGGTCTTCCCGAAGATCCGGTTGTAGATGTTCGGCAGCCCCGACATCGTGTCGAGATGCAGCACGTGCGTGTACTCGTGCGCGGTCAGGCCATAGAGCCAGTCATCGTGGTCGTCGAGCTCCGTGAAGCTCGAAGGACCGGTCGCGTACAGCGTGATGGCGTTGCGCGGCAGGACGCCCGCGAAGCCGTTCGCACCGTCGGTGTCATCGACCACCACGATGATGGTCTTCTCGCTGGGGACATGGTCGAGCGCGGGCGAGAGCGTGCGGTGTGCGTTCTCGGCGACCACGGCGATCCGGCGCGCCACGTCGCCAAGCGGCTCGTAGTAGTGGACCACGAAGTGGTCGCTCTCGAGCGTCTTGTAGTCGCGGCGCGGATCGCCCGCGTACGCCGTGGTCGTCGCGGCCACGAGCATGACCGCGGCGACCAGCGCACGGATCATGCGCGGCCCTTTCGCGGCCCCGCGAGGCTGAAGACATAGTCGGAGACCATGGCGCGCACCTCCGCCGCCGTCGCCAGCCTGCGCACCCGCTCGATCAACGCCTCGGCATCGGCCACCTTCATCGCGCGGATCGTGGCCTTGACCTCGGGCACGGAGACGGCGCTCATGGAGAGCTCGCGGATCCCGAGCCCGATCAGGATCGGTGCGATCATCGGCTCGCCGGCCATCTCGCCGCACACCGTCACGGGAACGCCTGCGGCCTTCGCGGCCTTCGCGACGGTCTCGATCAACCGGAGCAGCGACGGATGCAGGGGCTCGTACAGGTACGAGACGTACTCGTTCACGCGATCGACGGCCATCGTGTACTGGATCAGGTCGTTGGTGCCGATCGAGAAGAAGTCGGCTTCCTGCGCGAGCAGATCCGCGGTCAGCGCGGCGGACGGCATCTCGATCATGATGCCGAGCTTCACGTTCTCGTCGAACGCGATGCCCTCCGCGGTCAGCTCGGTGCGCACCTCGTCGACCACCGCCTTCGCGGCGCGCAGCTCGGAGATCCCGCTGATCATCGGGAACATGATCTTCAGCGGGCCGTGCGCGGACGCGCGTAACAGGCCCCGAAGTTGTGACTTGAACAGCCCGCGCCCGATCTCCGATAGACACAAGCGGATCGAGCGCAGGCCGAGCGCAGGGTTCGCCTCCTCGAGGTTCGCGTCCTCGAGGAACCCGGCGAGCTTGTCGGCGCCGAGATCGAACGTCCGGATCGTCGCGGGCAGCCCCTTGAGCCGTTCGAGGCACTTCACCGCGGTGGTGTAGTGGAGCTCCTCGTCGGGCAGCGTGTCCTGGCCCATGAACAGGTATTCCGTGCGGAACAGCCCCACGCCCATCGCGCCGTAATCGAGCGCGTCGTCGAGCTCGTCGGGGTTGTCGATGTTGCAGTAGAGGTGGATGTCGGTCTCGTCCTGCGTCCGCGACGGCAGGTCGCGCATCGAATGCAGCACGGAGCTCGCGGCGACCTGGCGGCGCTGCTCCTCGCGGAACTCGGCGACCGTCGTGGCCGCAGGGTTCACGATCACGATGCCCGCCGCGCCATCGATCAGCACGAGGTCATCGGTCTCGATCATCTCGGTGATGTTCTCGAGGCCCACGACCGCGGGGATCTCGTGCGCACGCGCGATGATCGCGGTGTGCGAGGTCTTGCCGCCCGCGTCGGTGATCAGGCCCGAGACCGCCGCCTTGTGCAGCTGCGCCGTATCCGCCGGCGACAGGTCATACGCGACGACGATCGCATCGGGCGGCGGTGACAGCGGCCCGGTGTCGCGGCCGAGCAGATTCCTCAGCACGCGCTCGAACACGAACTCGACATCGGTCTTGCGCTCGCGGAGGTACTCGTCCTCGATCTGGTCGAACACGCCGGCGATATCGTCGACCGCCTTGCGCAGCCCCCACTCGCAGTTGATCAGCTCCTCGCGGATGTAGCCACAGGCTGCGCCGACGAGGTGCTCGTCGTGGAGCATCATCTGGTGCGCCGTGATGATGTGGTAGTCGGACTCGTTCTCGCTCGCGAGCTTCTCCTTGATCTTCGCGAGCTGCTTGTCGGACGCCGCGATCGCCTTGTACAGGCGCGCGATCTCCGTGTCGACGTCGTCGGCCTCGACGTGATGGCGCGGTGCCTTCAGCGTATCGCGACCGATCAGGTACGCGCGGCCGAACGCGATGCCCGCCGAGACCCCGAGTCCCTGGCGCCGCAGCTCGGGCCGATCCGTCGTCATCTTCCCTACTTGCCCTCGCCAAACTTGTCGTCGATCAACGCCGCGATCAGTCCGACGGCCTCGGCCGCGCGATCGCCCTTCGCCTTGACCGTGACGCTGGTGCCCTTGCTGGCCACCAGCATCAGGACGCCCATGATGCTCTTGCCGTTGACCTCGTGGCCGTCCTTCGTGACCGTGATCTCGCACGGAAACTTCGATGCGATCTGGACGAGCTTGGTGGCCGCACGCGCGTGGAGCCCGAGCTCGTTCTGGATCAGCAACGTCTTCTCTGCGCGGTCGTCAGCTCCCATCACGATCCCCTATCGACGTCGCGATGACGCACCAGGATGTCCCACTCGCCACCGAGCCGCCGACGCAGCTCCTCGACGATCGCCACCGAACGGTGGCGACCTCCCGTACACCCGACGCAGATCGTGACGTACAGCTTTCCCTCCTTCTGGAAGTGGGGAAGCGTGAACCGCAGCAGGCTCTCGACCTGGCGCGTGAGCTCCAGACCATCGGCCGCGAGTACGAACTTCGCGACCTCGGGATCTCGGCCATCGAGGTGGGTGAGCGTGGGCTCGAAGTACGGGTTCGCGAGGAACCGGACGTCGAACACGAGGTTGAACTCGAGCGGCAGGCCGTGCTTGAAGCCGAACGACACCAGCGTGACGGCGAGCTTCCCCGTGCCGCCGTAGCGGTCCTGGATGATCGACTTCAGCTGGTGCATGTTGAGGTTCGAGGTATCGACGACCGCCGAGCCCTGGCGCAGCTCGGTCATCAGCTCGCGATCGCGCCGCACGCCCTCGAGCAGGTCGTCCCCGGAGAGCGGGTGCCGCCGGCGCGTCTCGGAGAACCGGCGCAGCAGCACCTCGTCGCTCGCATCGAGGAACATCACCTCGAGCCGGTGGCCCGCGCCGCGCAGCTTCGTCAGCGCCGCCTGCCACGCGCCCAGGTTGCGGCGCTGGCGCGAATCGATCGCGAGGGCGAGCTTGTCACGATCGCCCTCGTGGGCGAGGTGATCCACGAGCTGCGCGACCAGCGGCACGGGCAGGTTGTCGACGCAGTAGAACTCGATGTCCTCCAGCGCGCGCAACGCCGTACTCTTGCCCGCGCCCGACAGCCCCGTGACGATGACGATCTGCATCGCCTACTCCACCGCATCCATGTGGGTGGCGGCTGCCTCCGCTTCCATCGCGGCGTGGAGCTGATCGCGGAACGCGCGCGCCGAGTGCGTCCCCATGATCTTGAGCAGCTGGTTGCGAGCCGCGACCTCGATCAACGTGGCGAGGTTGCGGCCCGGGCGCACGGGAATCCGGATCTTCGGCACCGCGACGTCGAGGATCAGCTCGTGCTTGTCGTCGAAGCCGAGCCGGTCGTACTCCTCGCCGCCCTGGAGGTCCGCCCACTCGTGGAGCTCGACGACGAGCTCGATCTTCTTCGCGGCGCGGACCGCGGCCACGCCGTAGAGGTCCTCGATGTTGATGATGCCGAGGCCTCGGATCTCCATGTGGTGACCGAGGATCCCGGCGCCCCGCCCGACGAGCGTTCCTGCCTTCGCGCGGATCTTGATCACGTCGTCGGCCACCAGCCGATGCCCACGCACCACGAGATCGAGCGCGGTCTCGCTCTTGCCGATGCCACTCTTGCCGAGCAGCAGGATGCCGATGCCGTTGACGTCCATGAGGACGCCGTGCAGCTCGGTGTTCGCGGCGAGGCGATCGCCCATCCACGACGTCACCGCCGCGATGAAGTCCGCGGTCACGAGGCGCGAGCACAACAGCGGCACGTTGGCGGTCTCGCACGCCGACCGCAGCTCCGTGGGCGGCTCCTGGCCGCGGCACACCACCACGCACGCAGGCTCGCTGGTCATCAGCGTCGAGATTCCGACCGTGCGCGCGGGCTCCGAGTCCGCGAGGTAATCGATCTCGGTCCCACCGAGCACGAGCACGCGATGCGGGTGCAGCTGCTCCGGCCAGCCCGTCAGCGCGAGCCCCGGCTTCTGGATCCGCGGGACGTTGATCTCGCGACTCAGACCCGCCTGACCGGCGACCGCCGTGACCTCGAGCTCCCCTCGCCCGAGCAGCTCACCCACGGTGAGCAGAGCAATCACCGCCGACATTCAGTACTTGGCGTCCTCTTCCGCGACGACGGTGTACATCGCTTCGGCGTCGGAGGCTGCGAGCAGGCGGCGCCTGAACTCCGGGTCCTTGAACACGCGACTGATCCGCGCGAGCGCCTTGAGGTGCGCTCCCGTGGAGGACTCCGGTGCGACCAGCACGAAGAACAGATAGGTCGGCTGCCCGTCCATCGAATCGAACTCGACCCCGGCGGTGGCGCGGCCGAGGCACGCCACGATCTCGCCGACCGAGGCGAGCTTGCCGTGCGGGATGGCGACACCTTCGCCGATCGCGGTGGACGCGAGCTGCTCGCGCTCGATCAGCACCCGCGACAGCGTGGCGCGATCGATACGCGTATTCCGCGCGCCCATATAGTTGGCGAGCTCTTCGAGAATTCCGCGCTTCTCGGTCGCCTGCAGCGCGGGAACGACCATGTCGCGCTTGATGAGGTCGACGATCTTCATCAGCCGCCCATCAAGCTACCACTTTCGGGCGGTCAGGCGGTGGCGGTGGCGCCTGTCTCGATCAACCCGTAGCCGACGCCATCCTCGCGCTTGTAGACGACGGCGACCTGGCCATTGTCGTGCCGGAACACGAGGAAGGCCTCGTGCAGCAGGTTCATCTGGACGATCGCATCGGCGACCGACATCGGCTGCGCATGGAACTTCTCGGTCTTGACGATGTTGAAGTCCGGGGTGGGCGGCGCGGCGTCGTGGGCCGAGGTCGGGACGGCGTGCCCGTTGCCCTCGATGCCCTCGAACGCCTCCGAGACGATCGAGTGCGACCACGGCAGGGCCTGGACGTGGTGCGGCCGGGCCTTCATCCCCTCGAGCTTGCCCTTGTACTTGCGGACCTGGCGCTCGATCTTCGCGATGCACAGGTCGATCGAGCTGTACATGTTCTCGGTCGTCTCGTGCCCGGCAACGGCCAGGCCGTTGTGGAGCTGGAAGGTCACGTCGATGCGGTGATTGTGACGCTCCGTACTGAGCACGACATGGCAGGAAATCGGATCGGGCAGGTATTTCCGAACGCGCTCCATTCGCTCTTTGGCGTAGGACTTCAAAGCCTCGGTCGGTTCCATGTGACGGAACGTCACCGCGAATTGCATCGAGTACCCTCCACTGATGGTTCGGGATCGATCCTACGCCTGATCTCGATCGACGATCATCTGATCGTCGTCGAGAAATGCGGGCGCGCAAACCGACCCGCCCTGCGGGGTTATCCCACCTCGACGCCCCGCGGCCCGGCTACCATCGCGCTATCGAACGAAGCCCCAGGCGTCGCCGGAGTCGCTCGTGCACCACATCGAGATGATGTCGGTCGGCGTCGCGCCGACGGTGACCCGCTGGGACACGAGTCGGTCCAGGTCGCGCGGCGGTTGGCCGTGGCCTTCGAGCTCGCATCCGACCGGGCGGAGCTCGCCGTGCTGCGGTGGCTCGCCGTACGTCACGTCGAGCCCGAACGCGTCTCTCGCCTCGGCGTAGCTCCCGAACTCCCAGCTCTGGTGCTCGAAGGCCGCGTCGCCGTCGATCGCGACCGGCGGCGCGCCGAGCCGATTCACGTACAGCTCGTACGTGAACGGCGGCGCATCGGCGGCGCACGCACCGAGCGAGACCACCACCGCGGCGGCCAACGCCTTCATCTCAGAACACCTGCTTGCGCTTGCTCGACGACAGGATGCCGAGCTGCTCGCGGTACTTCGCGACCGTGCGGCGGGCGATATCGATGCCGGTCTTCTTCAGGAGCTCGACGATCTTCTGGTCCGAGTGCGGGCGCTTCGGATCCTCCGCGGTGACCAGCTCCTTGATCTTCGACTTCACGGCCTGGGACGCGAGATCCTCGCCGTTCGTGCGCGAGATGCCGCTGTTGAAGAAGAACTTGAGCTCGTAGATGCCCTGCGGGGTGTGCACGTACTTGCTCGTGGTCACGCGCGACACGGTGGACTCGTGCATGCCGATGTCCTCCGCGACGTCGCGAAGGATCAGCGGCTTGAGGTGGGCGATGCCCTTGTCGAAGAACTCGCGCTGGAACTTCAGGATCGACTCGGCGACCTTGATGATGGTGCGCTGCCGCTGCTGGATCGACCGGATCAGCCACTGCGCCGAGCGCAGCTTGTCCTGGACGTAGTCCTTCGATGCGGCGGAGTTGCCCATCGCGTTCTTGTAGAAGCCGCTGATCTTCAGCTTCGGCAGGCCGTCGTCGTTCGGCACGACGAAGTACTTGTCGCCGACCTTGTGGATGTAGACGTCCGGCGTGACGTAGTGCGGATCGTCGGTGTTGTACTGGCGACCCGGGCGCGGGTCGAACTCCATGATGACCTTCGCCGCCTCGTAGATCTCGTCGAGCGGCTGCTTCAGGTCGCGGGCGATCGCCGGATAGT
The DNA here is from genome assembly GCA_043759315.1 of Myxococcales bacterium. Taxonomy (GTDB): domain Bacteria; phylum Myxococcota_A; class Polyangia; order Haliangiales; family Haliangiaceae; genus JABFXX01. Next base: position 82 of record JAYVLW010000818.1, on the reverse strand, counting down.
TCTTCTTCTCGAGGTTGCCGAGGTGGCTCTTGATCATCTTCACGCACAGGTCATCGTCCTGACCTGCCGCGATGCACTGGAT
>JAYVLW010000817.1:0-4866 GCA_043759315.1 Myxococcales bacterium | reverse complement strand
CTGCTGTACCAGGCGATCCCACCCGAGACGATCGGGTCGTACCGCGCCACCGACAGCCCGGAGGCCGCGCGGTTCCTCGCGATCGCGTCGCATCCGCCGCTGCCACAGGTCCTCGCCCGCGCCGCTCATCGGCTCGCCCGGGCGAGCGCCCCGAGCGCGTCACCCTCGCGCTGACTACGCCGGGCTGGCGTTCCCGACGTCGCTTGCGTCGCCTGGCCTCGATCGCCGGCGAATCCGTGCGTCTCTCCGGCTCGTCTATCCGTCCGATCATCGTGCTCGGCCGCAGCCTCGCCCTCCTCCTCTGTCTTGCCTCTCTCGCCCACGCCGCGCCGTGCAAGGACACCGCTTCCTGCACCACCGCCTGCGATGGCGGCGATCCGGCCGCGTGCATCCTCGCCCTCGAGACGACGTTCCGTCCGCTCGCCGCCGACAAGCTCACGGCAAACGACAAGAAGGAGACGACCTGCAGCGAGAGCCTCACGCTCCGGTGCACACGCTTCGGCGCTCACTTGTGGACCGGCGTCGGCGTGAAGCTCCAGCGCGACGCCGCGATCGCGACCTGGGACGACGTGTGCAGCGAGAGTGAAGGCGCCAACTGGTCGGCGTGCCTCGCATATGCGAAGGCGATCGAAGCTACCAAGGCTGCCGAGGCTGCCGAGATCTATCGCGACATGTGCCGCGGCCGCGACATCGAGCTCGCGTGCAAGGCGGCCGGTCGCGTCTGGGCGCGCGTCAGCGGCGCGATTCGCGGGACGAAGTTCTCCGTCGAGCTTCCCGCCGCGATGCGGCACATCGAGCCGTGGAGCTCCGGAAGCTGGCACGTGCTGTGGAGCGCCTCGACGATGCGACCGGACGTCGAGATCTCCGTCGAGGCGGGCAAGCTCACGTGCAAGGCCGCGCCGCAGAGGGCCGGCGATCCCAAAGGGAAGTACGCAGACGTCGTCGCTCGCTATGCGGCGAAGTACCGGTCGCTCCCGGCCGACTGGGACAAGCGCATCTGCGCCTCGCTCCGCGCCGAGTGATCAGGCGCGCGGGGCGTTGCCAGGTCGGCGGCTCCTTCTCGCCCCGTCGGCAGGATGGGCGGCGTAGCGGGCTTACCCCGTGAGTGGATAGAGCGCATTCCACATGCCGTGCACAACTACACCTGGACCAATGCTGCGAAAGCGCCAACGCAAGACCGCCATGCACGCCCCGAACCCGACATGCAACATGACGGGAGTTCCACTCGGGGTGAACCAAGTCGGCACGACCATCCAGCGACAGTGCGCTGCCCCGAACAGCAACGAGCTGAGCACAATCGGCGCGAGCGTGGCAGTCCGCCCCCGTGTGCGCGACACGACGGCGTCCCAGAGCAAGCCGCGGAACACCCATTCCTCGACGAGCGGCCCAACGATCGAGATCGCCGCAAACGACAGCCATGAGGTCGGCATGTGGATCGGAATCTGGCCTGCGACGATGCGCACGAGCCGAAAGTCGAAGAGCCAGTCGACTGCGACCATGATCCCGATCATCACGAGCGCGTTGCGCATCGTCCGGGTCGGTTGCGGCGGTCGGATCCGTGGGCGATCGATCTGCGGCCACACGACGGCGACGGCCACAAGCGCGACGACCCAGATCGCGATGATGCTCGTAACTCCGAGGTTCGCGTAGCCTAGCCATCGGTCGCGGAGATCAACAACGCGCGGGGCGTTGCCGATACGGAAGGAGATCGCGCGACGTTCTCGAACGCGCGGTCAGGGCACATGTCTGCCCCCATCTTCCGTCAGCGGGCCGGCAACAAGTCGCTACAGATCGACTACGAGCAGCCGCTCGTCGAGCCGCAGTTCGGGCACTTGTGGCAGGCGCCGTTGCGCACCATCAGCGTGCCGCACTCGTGGCACGGCGGAGCATCGGTCTCCTGCACCCACGCGCGATCCTTGACCTCGACCGCGATCTGCGCGGCGTCGCCGCCCTTGACCTCGATGGAGATGAAGTCCTTCGACAGGAGTGGGATCTTCGGCAGGTCGAGCTGCGAGTTGCGCGCGGCCGGGTGGCGATCGGCGAGGGTCGCGGAGCCGTCCGACGGGAACCGGATCGCGAGCCAGCGGAACAGGTAGTCCATGATCGACGTGGCGATCGGGATCTCCTGGTTGCCGGTGAAGCCCGAGGGCTCGAACCGGGTGCCCTTGAACTTCTCGATCAGCACGGTGAGCGGCACGCCGTGCTGGAGCGCGAGGGAGATCGAGGTGGCGAACGAGTCCATCAGGCCGGCGATGACCGAGCCTTCCTTGGCCATGCGGACGAAGATCTCGCCGGGCGAGCCGTCCTCGTACATGCCGGTCGTGATGTAGCCCTCGTGGCCGCCGATCGAGAACTTGTGCGTGAACGACGCGCGCTCGTCGGGCAGCTTGTAGCGGTTCGCCATCGGCGGACCGGGGACGCGCGACTTGCGGAGGCGCAGGGCCTCGACGAGGCGGCGCTCTTCGGGAGCGAGGAGCTCGAGCGGGTCGATGTTCGTGGCCGCGGCCGCGATCGCTTCGATCGGCGACTGCGATCCGTTCGACGTCGCCTGCTTCATGCTCATCGACAGCGGCTGGGTGCGCTTGCAGCCGTCGCGGTAGACCGCGATGGCCTTGAGGCCCATCTTCCAGGCCTGGATGTACGCGTCCTCGATGTCCGCGACGGTGCAGTCGGTGGGCAGGTTGACGGTCTTCGAGATCGCGCCCGAGAGGAACGGCTGGACGGCCGCCATCATGCGCAGGTGGCCCATGTAGTGGATCGAGCGCGTGCCGTTCGACGAGCGGAAGGCGCAGTCGAACACGGGGAGGTGCTCGTCCTTGAGGTGCGGCGCGCCCTCGATGGTATCGGTGGCGTCGATGTGGCCGATGATGGCCTCGACTTCCTTGTCGGTGTAGCCGAGCTTGCTGAGGGCCTCCGGGATGGTCTGGTTGACCATCTTGAGGACGCCGCCGCCGACGAGGCGCTTGTACTTGACGATCGCGATGTCCGGCTCGACGCCCGTGGTATCGCAGTCCATGAGGAACGCGATGGTGCCGGTCGGCGCGAGGACGGTGGTCTGGCCGTTGCGGAAGCCGTACTTGGTGCCGAGCTCGATGGCGCCGTCCCACGCGTCCTTCGCGGCCTGCATCAGGTCGTAGGGCACGAGGGCCGTGTCAACGCGGTCGCACGCGGCCCGGTGCTTGCGCATGACCTTGAGGAACGGGGTCTCGTTGTCCTGGTAGCCCGCGAACGGGCCGGTCGCGTCGGCCGAGATCTTCGCGGACTGGCGGTAGGCCTCACCGCACATCAGCGAGGTGATCGCGGCGGCGTACGCGCGGCCGGGCTCCGAGTCATACGGGAGCGAGCGCGACATGAGGAGCGCGCCGAGGTTCGCGAAGCCGAGGCCCAGCGGGCGGAACTTGTAGCTGTTCTCGCCGATCTGCTCGGTGGGGTACTTGGAGTTGTCGACGATGATCTCCATCGCCGTGATCGTGGTGGCGCAGGCGCGGCGGAACGACTCGGGGTCGAGGTCGCCATCGGCGCGCTGGAACCGGCGCAGGTTGAGCGACGCGAGGTTGCACGCCGAGTTGTCGAGGAACATGTACTCGGAGCACGGGTTGGATGCGTTGATCCGCGCCGTGTTGATGCACGGGTGCCAGTCGTTGATCGTGGTGTCGTACTGGATGCCTGGGTCACCGCAGATCCACGCGGCATCCGCCATCTTGCGCATCACGTCTCGAGCCTTGAAGGTCTCGACCTTCTTGCCGTCGGTGACCGACTTGGTGGACCAGTCACCGTCGCGGAGGACGGCGTTCATGAACTCGTCGGTGACGCGGACCGAGTGGTTCGCGTTCTGGTAGTTGACGGAGTCGTACGCGCCGCCGACGACGTTGAAGCCGCCGTCGTAGCCCGCGTCGATCAGCGCCCACGCCTTCTTCTCCTCGATCGCCTTGCAGTCGATGAAGTCGACGACGTCCGGGTGCTCGACGTTGAGGATGACCATCTTCGCCGCGCGGCGGGTCTTGCCGCCGGACTTGATGGCGCCGGCGAAGGCGTCGAAGCCGCGCATGAAGGAGACGGGGCCCGAGGCCGTGCCGCCGCCGTTCAGGTGCTCGCGCGACGAGCGCAGCGACGACAGGTTCGAGCCGGTGCCCGAGCCGTACTTGAACAGCATGCCCTCGGTCTTGGCGAGGGTGAGGATCGAGCCCATCGAGTCATCGACGGCGTTGATGAAGCACGCGGAGCACTGCGGGTGCTCCTCGACGCCGACGTTGAACCAGACGGGCGAGTTGAACGCCATCTTCTGGTGGAGAAGCAGGTGCACGAGCTCGTCGCGGAACGCCCACGCGTCCTGCTCGCTCTTGAAGTAGTTGTCCGCCTTGCCCCAGCCGTAGATCGTATCGGCGACGCGGGCGATCATCGCGCGCACCGAGGACTCGCGCTCCGGCGAGTTGAGGGTGCCGCGGAAGTACTTCTGGACGACGACGTTGGTGGCCGTCTGCGACCACGTCTTCGGGAACTCGACGCCGCGCTGCTCGAAGAACACCTGGCCGTTGGCGCCGCTGATCACCGCGTCGCGCAGCTCCCACTCGACCGTCTGGAACGGGTCCACACCTTGGCGCGTGAAGAAGCGCTCGACTGTAAGTCCCGGGCGCTGGTCCTTGATGACTCGGCTCTGGACCTTTTCACGGGTGGTGGTGGCGACGGCGACGGACTTGGCGAGCATTGGGACCCCTCCTGGACTCTCGGCGTGACGTTGTAGAAAAAATGATTGATCCGGGGTCTGATCGTGGGCGTAGAACTCCCACTGGCAGTCCAACCAACTGCCTGAAACCCCCAGAGAAACTCGGCTACCTAGTGCGCTGCGGTTGACTCGGACGACTTTTC
>JAYVLW010000816.1:0-9930 GCA_043759315.1 Myxococcales bacterium | reverse complement strand
CAGGGCGGCACCGGTCGCGTGCTCGGCGCGCAGATCACGGCGCGCCTCGTCGGCTGGCGCGGGCTCACGGGCTGGCTCGCGTATTCGCTATCGCGGAGCACGCGGAAGGATGCCACCTCGCAGACCCGCCGCCTGTTCGACCACGATCAGACCCACGGCCTGATCGCCGCCGCTGGCTGGGAGCACGGACCGTGGACGATCGGCGGCCGCGTGCGCGTGTCCACCGGGGAGCCGCGCACCGCCGTGCTCGGTTCGTTCTTCGATAGCCGCTCCGGCCGGTTCCAGCCGATCCGCGGCGAGCACAACGGCGTGCGCCTGCCGACGTTCTTCGCCGCCGACCTCCGCGTGGAGCGCCGGTTCGGGTTCGGCTGCACGCGCACAGGGATCTATCTCGAGATCCAGAACCTGACCTCGCGCGCGAACGCGGAGGAGCTCATCTACAGCGCCGACTTCCAGGCCCAGAGCTACCTGACCAGCCTGCCGCTGCTCGCAATCGCGGGCCTCAGGATCGAGCAATGAAGCACCTGCTCCTCGCGGCGCTGACGCTGGCCGCCTGCGACGACGGCCTCGATCAGCGCCTCGCGATCATTCGCGAGCCCCGCGTGGTCGCCGTGATCTCCGAGCCCGCGGAGGCCAAGCCCACGCAGGCGGTCACGCTGCGCGCGCTCGTCGCTGGCCCCGACGGCCCGATCGCCTCGCCGCCCGCCTGGGGCTTCTGTGTCGCACCGAAGCCGCCGACCGAGGACAACGCGGTCTCGGACGGCTGCATCGGCGAGTCCATGATCCTCACCCTCGGCACCGGCCCCACCACGATGGGCACCCTTCCCGGCGACGGCTGCCTGCGCTTCGGTCCAGACGTCCCTCCCGGCATGGACTTCCGCTCGCGCGACGCCGACTCGACCGGCGGCTATTACCAACCCGTGCGCGTCGCTGTCGACGACCTGCTCGCGTTCGGCCTGCCGCGCATCACGTGCAAGCTCGGGCGCGCGCCGTTCGACGTCGCGTTCGACTACGACCAGCGCTACGTGGCGAACGCGAACCCGAGCCTGTTGCCGTTCGCGCTCGACCGCGTGCCGGCGAACAGCGACGTCACGCTGCGCGCCGGGTGGCCGGCGTCATCCGCGGAGTCGTACCTCTACTTCGATCCGGCATCGCAGACGCTGATCGATCGCCGCGAGGCGATGCGCGTGTCGTGGTTCGCCACCGGCGGCTCGCTCCCCGTCGATGCGACCGCGGTCAGCGAGGCCGATGTCACGACGGCGGTGACGACGACGTGGCACACGCCGGATGCTGGCTTGGCATGGGTGTTCATCGTGCTGCGAGACGCGCGAGGCGGGATCGCGACGCAGGCATTCGCCGTCACCGCAGAGTGACCGTCCCGACCGCGGACCGCCGCTTACGGACAGGCGCGCGACGCCGGCCAGCTCGCCGGATCCTGCGCGTTGAATGACGGCGTGACCGGGCCCCACACCCAGCGCGCCGCCGCGTAGGTCCGGAACTCTGTCGCGAACCGCGAGGTGCCGATGCCGAGGGCGCGCATCACGCGCTCGGTCACGTTGTGACAGACGAAGTCGACGCCGTAGATGCCAGGGGTGTACGCGGCGGTCACCGCGGTCGCGAGCTCGGCGTAGGTGAAGCACAGGGGCGGCCCCACGGCCGACGCGAATGAGGTGCGATCGAGATACGCGCCGGCGCCTTTGGGATCGCCGAGCAGGCGCACGATGGTTCCGCCGGGGAGCGCGATGTCGAGCTCGGAGTGATCGATGGTGCCGGTATCGAGCCGGCGCATCGTTGCGGGATACAGCGCGCGAACGGGATCGGCGCCGGCGGTCCGCGCGATGGACTGGATCCGGGACAGCGCTGCCGTGGGAGACGCGAGCAACTCCTGGCGGTGCCAGATCGCCGACATGCGATTGCGATAGGCGTCGCGCAGCCACGCGACGAGCTCGTCGAAGCTGCTCGGCAGATCCGCCTTGCCGTCGGCGCTCGTGGCCCACCGATCGAGCTCGCCCAGCTCGTCGGCAGATGGGTCGTCCTCGACGGTGCAAGCGGAGAGCGCGAGGCAGAGGATCGAGAGGCACGCGATGGTTCGCACGCGCGCAGGCCGTGCAACCCATGCGCCCGACGCGGATCCGCTGCGCGGCGCGAGCACGCGAGCGCCCTGGCAAGCCGAGTAGCCGAGCCCGGCGAACACGCGCCATCCCCGGCGCCGAACGCGCCATCGTGCGGAGGCTCGGGTCGCCATGGAGTGCGCACGTGGAGAGCGGTTCCCCATGGCAGCTCGAGCGGCCACCGTCGACAACGCGCGCCAGGCGGGCTCGCGGGGTGGATCGGCTGCGCGATCCGCGCATCGCTACGACCGTCGAGGGTTGGAACGCGATCTGCTCTGGAATCTGCACGCACCGCAGTTACCCAGGAGATACCCGATGGCTCGTCCAACTTGTCTCGCCGCGCTCGCCCTGCTGTCGTCGCTCGTGTCCGCGTGCGTGATGGACGACGACACCGAGGAGCCGTGGTCCGAAGAGGACAACGTGGTCACCGACGACGACCAGGCGAACGACCAGGCGCTCGATGACGTGCTGATGGACAGCAAGGCCGATGGCGCCCTGTCGTATCGCGCGGTCGCACAGCTCGCGAAGGACGGCGGCATCGCGTGCTCCGGCGAACGGATCGCGCTCGCCACCGCGGTCGCGAAGGCAGAGTCGGGGTTCCGGCCGACGATCACGAACACGGCCGGCAACGCACACGGCATCGATCGTGGGCTGTGGCAGATCAACAGCTACTGGCACCCGGAGGTATCGGCGGCGTGCGCGCTGTCGGCGAGCTGCAACGCGCGCGCGGCCGCGCGGATCAGCAGCAAGGGAACGAAGTGGTCGCAGTGGTGGACCTACAAGAACGGCAAGCACCTGCCCTACATGAGCCAGGCGCGTGCCGCGCAGAACGCCGTGTGTCCCTGAGCACGCGACCTCGCGGCCAGCCGGGTTCTAGCGGTGGTCGCGGACGACCGGACCCTGCGGCGGCGGTGGTGCCGCGCGATCCCAGCGTCCCTCGACCCAGACGTAGTAGTTGCCCTGGAGCTCCCAGCGGCCGGCGAACCACTGCATGTTCGCGCGCTCGCGCTCCCAGTGACCATCGACCCACGCCCAGTTGCCGTTGCGCCAGTCCCAGCGACCAGCGACCCACGTGAAGTTCGGGCGCGCGGCGCCGTAGTTCTCGACGCGCACGGGCGGTGGCGCGACCGTCGGATACATCCCTCCGCCGGCCGGAGGTGCACCGCCGTTCGCGGGCCCCTGCGTGTTCGGCTGCCACCCGGTCGGGTTGCCGCCACGAGTGTCCGCCGGAGGCGCGCCGCCATTCGCGGGCCCTTGCGTGTTCGGCTGCCACCCGGTCGGGTTGCCGCCGTCATTGATGCTGGCGCTGCCCGAGGCGCTCCAGGTGCCCTCGATCCAGTGCCACGAGTTGCCGCGGCGCTCCCAGCGACCTTCGCTCCACCCGTACCCCGCCCGCTCGCGCTCCCAGCGGCCACCAACCCACGCCCACTGGCCGTTCTGCCAGTCCCAGCGACCGCGCACCCAGACGAAGCCGGAGCGCGCGCTGACCGTCTCGATCTGCGGCGCGGGTGGCTCCTGATACACCACGGGTGTGGTCTGGACGCCGGCGTATCCGGAACCGCGAACCACGCAGCCCGTTGCGATCCCGGCCGACAGTGCGAGGCCGAGCGCGACGACAAGTGTTCTCGTACGAGTCATGTGAGTCTCCTTTTGGGGCGTTGGACGGCCATGTCCCCGTTTTCCTTCAAGCTCCGCGAATCTACACCAACGCCCGAGATCGCGGGTACTTACACAGGGATGGAGAGTGATGCGGGTCGCGCTCACCTTGGTTAGCGCTTCGCATCGCTCGGAGCACGACGCCGACGGCGGGTTACGCTCTGATGCGTCCCGATGAGACGCGCCGTCCTCTTCGTTTTGCTGTTCGGCTGCGGTGGTAGCTCCTCGAATCCGCCCGATGCGGTTCCGGCGGATGTTGCGATCGATGCCCCGACCGTCCCCGTGTTCCGCAATCCGGTGACGACACCGGACAACGAGCTCGCGCTGCAAGCGCTGCAGCTGCTCGGCGCGCAGGTGAGCGGCACCAACCCGAGCTCGTGCAACGGCTGCCACGGCATGACGAAGCAGCACCTTCGCTACTGGCGCGCGCTCTCGGATACCTCGATGACGACCTGCCTCACGGACCTCCAGGTGACGTCGCAGCAGTCGGCGATGCAGATGATCGACTGCATGCGCTCGATGCCGACTCTGCCGACCTCGGACTTCGCCACGAAGAAGCTCGGCATCTTCGCCACCGCCGCGCGGCTGCCATGGTTCGCGTTCACGTTCTGGAGGGCGTACGGCGACGGCTACGAGGCGAAGCTCGCCACGTTCCAGGCCATGGCCGGCATGCCGAAGGAAGGTGTCACGCCGATGACGCAGCCGCAGTTCGACATCATCGCCGAGTGGTTCGCGCGCGGCCTGCCCGGCCTCGAGCAGACGCTCGTCACCGATCCGCCGCCGTCGACGTGCGACCCGGGGATCTCGAGCGACGTGGCCGCTCACGTCGCGTCGCAAGCGACGACGAGCTGGCGCAAGGTCAACGCCATGAACCAGATGGCGATGTTCGGCTGCGGTGCGGAGACCGACCCCAAGAACTGCTTGCAGTCCGTGCCGCTCGCTTCGTCGACGACGTTCGGCGCGACCTGGGACATCGCCGGCCGCGGTCACGCGCGCGTGCTCAAGGACGTCACCTATGTCAGCTCGTACTGGACCCGCAGCTCGCCGGACGGCCGGTTCGTGGCGCACGGCGTGTCGAACGTCGCCGGCTCGTACATCGTCGACCTGCAGCGCAACGCGCTGATCGGGATCAACGTCGCGTACGACCCCGCGTTCTTCCCGGACAACTCGGGCTTCGTGTTCCAGGGCGGACCGAAGAACACGTGCGGCATGAGCGTTCTGACCTCGAACCCTCCCGACATCACCACCCAGGCGATCGGCATCACCACGAACGAGACCGCGTGCCGGAAGATCACGAACATCGGCCTCTACCAGCACGTCGGCCAGCAACTCGGCGTGAACGGCGACTACTTCGCGATCGATAGCGAGTTCGTCTCCGACGACGGCGGCAAGAGCCCGACGCTCGCCGATCCCGACACCAACTTCGGTTCGAACGGCTACTCGTCGTTCACCCCGATGATCTGGAACGGCACCACCTACAGCCCGCGCACCACGGTGAACGTCGACACGCCGTTCGAAGGAGATACCGTCCTCTCGCCGTCGGCAAAGCTGACCATCGGCCGCGTCTCGGGGCCGAGCGATCGCCAGCTCGGCTTCGTGCTCCGCAAGGTCAATGCGACCCTGACCGGCAGCACCTACACCATCACGTCGCCGGAGATCGCGCGGTACTGCATCTCGGGCGGCAAGCCGGCGTTCTCGTTCGACGAGCGGTTCATCGTCTACCACCACTACGTCACCGGTCAGGACGCGACCGAGATGGGCTTCACCGGACCGCAGGACCCGGGGTTCGCTCCCTACTTGTCGCAGGGCGCGGCGAACACCTACCTCATGGACCTTCGTACGGGCGTGCCGATCCGCATCACCAACATGAAGCCGGGCCAGTATGCGCTGTTCCCGCACTTCCGCTCCGACGGCTGGATCTACATCCAGGTGCGTGACGGAAATGGCCACGAGTACACCACCGCCACCGACGCGGCGCTGATCCTCGAGTGAGCAGGGCCCACGGAGCCACGGGTGGCAACGCGTAGCGTTGCGCAGCTCGACGAGCGACCGTGATAGGCTCGGGGCTGGGCGGCTCCGGGTGCGCTTCCTTCTCTTGGTTCGGTAGCGCATCCACTCTCCGCCCAACTTTTCATGGACGCGATCCGGACGCTCCTTCTCGCGCGTACGCACGTCGTCGTGCTCGATCCGGATGTCGCCGCGGCGGCGGCAACGCGGCCGAGCCGCGATGGCGATGTCGAGAAGTTCGAGGACGAGCTCGCACAGCTCGGCTTCGTGATGAGCCTCGACCTCGCGATCACGATCCGGCGAATGCCGAATCAGGCGATCCAGGAGCTGCGCAACTGGCTCGTCGTCACGCTCGGCACGACGCTCGGCGCACACCGCCCGCACGTGCCGCTGTTCCGCGGCTTCCCGGCAGCCACGCCGGGTGATCCGCCGACCCTGTTCCTGCGGCGCGTGATCAGCTGGCTCCACACCCGCGTCGATCATCCCTGCCCGTGGTGCGGTGAGACCAAGGCGATCCACGCGCTCGATCCGTGCGGCCATCTCGTGTGCCGCACGTGCTGGGACGGCGGGACATACGCCGGGTGTCCGATCTGCCACCGCCGCGTCGCGCTCGGCGATCCATTCATCAAGCCGCAAGCCCACACCGCGGAGGATCGCGTGGAGCGGCACGATGGCCAGCTCCGCCTGCTCCATCTCGCGTTCGATCTCCTCGGGACGGCGCGCGCGCGGTTCGAGACGCTGATGAGCCGCGCGACGCCGCTGTCGCCCGATGACCGCAGCGAGGTCGAGACGGTGATCGACACCCTCGGGCCGAAAGCCGCGACCTGGCTTCCGAGGACCATCGCCGTCCGCGAGACCATGGCCCTCGCCGTGGCACGGCTATGGATGATCTCGCCGGATCGCCACGCGATCCTCAAGGCGACGTCAGGTCACCTGAAGACCGCCACGGACGTCTTGAGGGTCGCCGCCGTATTGATGGACGGCAACGCGACCCTCGTCGAGCCGATGCGCCTCGGCACCATCCCGCGGCGCCTTCGCACGATCGTTCTCGAGGCACTCGACAAGCTCCCGGCCGAGGCGCTCGTCGAGGACATGCGCCGGCACACGTGCCTGTGGAAGCGGGTCGGCGAACGGCTGCATCCCTACGAGCAAGCGAAGCGACTGCCCACGGCGGCGCTCGCGTTCGCGGTGGTGCGTGGAACCGACGTCTCGGCGGTGTCGTTTGGCGCCACGCTGCGCGCGCACACGAACCTCCTGGCCTCGCTCCGGATCGAGGACGATCGTGTGCGCGCGACATCCTTCGCCAGCGTGATCGAGGATGGCCTGCGCGCCGGAGATGCGCGCGCCGTGGCCGAGCGCCTCGCGACGCGGCCCGGCGAGCTGCTACGGCGGGCAGATCATCTCGTGCGCATGACCCAGACGCGCCAGCCCGACGCCATGGGCTCCGTCCTGCGCAGCCTGCAGTACGCGATGACACGCGGCGCGCCGGCGATACTGCTCACGCTGGGGAGCCACTTCGCACACCGGACCGCGCCGTGGCCGCGTCGCGTGTTCCTGCCCAAGGGAGAAGTCCTTCGCGCGTGGGGTGCACCGGACTTGCGCGTGCCGCTCCGCGCCGATGCGATCAGCTCGGTCGTCGATGCCGTCCGCGCGGAGCTGCTCGTGCGGGCCGAGTCACGGCGGCACTACGCACGCGCCGTGATCGATCGCGGTCTCGTGGATCTGCTGGTGCCGCTCAACGAGCGGACCGCATCGCGCGCGAAGGTGGCGTGGCCGCGGGGCAGCGAGATCGCGATCCCCGCGGGACAGACGGTCCGGTTGTTCCTCCACTGGGAGGAGCCAGCGGGAACGCGTGTCGATCTCGATCTCTCGGTCGCGCTGTTCGATGCAGCATGGCGCCACGTCGCGACCTGCGACTCTGGCGAGATCATCGCCGGCGATCGCGCCGCGGTGCACTCCGGCGACCTCACCAGCGCGCCGCCGCCACTCGGCGCATCGGAGTTCGTGGATCTCGATCTCGCGAAGTTGCGCGCGCTCGGAGCGAAGCACGCCGTGATGGTCGTGTTCTCGTACAACTCGATCCCGTTCGACAGGCTGACGTTCGGGTTCGCCGGCCTCATGGTTCGCCCCGCCGACGGTCAGCCGTTCGATCCGCGCGCCGTGGCGCAGCGCTTCGATCTCGCCGGGCGCTCCGTCGTGACCGTGCCGCTCACCATCGATCTCGAGGCGGCGCGGTTGCGCTGGCTGGACGTTCACATCGCGGGCCGCGGCGCCATGCACCAGGTCGGCGGCTACCGCGCGGCGCTCGCTCACATCGGCCGCGACTTCGCCGACATCGTGTCCACGCGCGCGCGCCCCACGCTGTGGGACGTCGCGTGCGTCCACGCGATCGCGCGCGCGAATATCGTCTACGTGCGCGAGCGCAACGGTGGCATCACGCCGTTCCGGCGCCGCGATGGCGAGAGCACGCTGACCCGCCTCACCCGGCTGGCCACCGACACCGGCGATGGCAGCACGCTCACGGCGATCCCGCGTGCGGAGGCGCCGACCTGGTTCGCGGTGCTGCGCGACGATCTCGTGATCCCGAAGGGCTCGTCGGGCTACGCGCTCGACCGCCGCGCGCCGCACACCGAGGGGGTCACGTATCTGGCCGCCGGCGATCTGGTCGCCGAGCTGTCCGCGAGACCATGACCCGGATCCCTAACGCGCCGGTGCGAGCGACAGATGCCGCACGTCGAGGCCGATGGCCCAGACCTCTGCATGATCGCCGTCGCGGACGACCCGGATCTTGTTCGTCGCCTTCGGCATCGACTCGACCGTCTTCCACGTCGCCCCGCCGTCGAGCGTCTCGAAGCCGTGCGGCATCGCGCCGACCCAGCCGTGCCTGTCGTCGACAAAGCCGATGCCCAGCTCCTGGACCTTCCCGTCCTCCACCATCGGCAGCTCCTTCCACGTCGCCCCGCCGTCCTCCGTCTTGACCACGTAACGCTTGGGATCGGCGGTGACCTTCGCGTCCGGATCCTGCGCGGCCTCCGCCGAGTAGTTCTGCAGCGTCGCGTAGCCCACGGCACGCGACGGGAACGCGGCCTTCCACATCAACTCGAACGGGCGCGGCGACTGGTACACCACCTGCCACGAGCGCCCGGCATCCTGCGTGCGCGCGATCAGCCCGTGTGACTTCGTGACGTCCGGATCGCTCCCCGCGAACACGAAGCCGAGCGACGGATCGAGGAACTTCACGTCGAGGATCATCGCGATCTGCGGCGGCAGCTTGAGCCGCGCCCACGTGCCGCCGCCATCGTCGCTGCGAAACAGGGCCGCCGGTCCGCCGACTCGCCCGCCGACATGAACCAGCTCCTTGTGCAGCCGGTGGCCCGCGTTCACCGCATCGACGGCGAGGAGATCGATCGCGCACACGCCGCGCGCGCCGTCCGCATCGGGTAGCACCACCGGCTTCCAGGTCTCACCGCCGTCGTCCGTTCGGTAGAGCAGCTGCGGATCCGTCACGCCCGGAAACGCATCCGGCCCGAGGTTGCCGGCGAAGCCGCGCTGCTCGTCGAGAAAGCCGATCGCACGTACGAACGTGCCTTTCTGCTCGAACAGCTTCTTCCACGTCGCGCCGGCATCGTCGGTGCGGAAGATCTTCCCATCGCCGTTACCGTAGAACCCGCGCTTCGGCGATGGGAAGGCGATGTCGTCCTGCTTGCCGCGGAACGGCTCGCTCGGAGACAGCTGCCAGTCGCCGGTCGCGACCAGCGCGACCTCGGGCGCCGGCGGCTTCGCGTTGCCGGTCACCACCTGGGTCCTGCCGCCACACGCGAACAGCAGACCGAGGCCGAGGAGCAGAACCGACGCGCGCTTCATGGCGGGACGATCGCCGAAACCTCCGAGTCGCGCCAGGGCATCCTATCCCCATGACCGTCGTGCGCCTCGATCATGTCCAGCTCGCGTATCCGCCCGACCACGACGACGTCGCCCGCCGGTTCTACCGCGACGTCATGGGCTTCACCGAGGTCGAGAAGCCGGCGCCGATGCTCGCGCGCGGTGGCATGTGGTTTCAGGCCGGGCCGGTCGGCCTGCACCTCGGCGTCGAGCCCGGCATGCGGCCGTCGGCGAAGATGCACCCCGCCTTCGTCGTCGACGATCTCGATGCGCT
>JAYVLW010000815.1:0-6683 GCA_043759315.1 Myxococcales bacterium | reverse complement strand
CCGTCGCCGCGACCCCGCGCTCCACCGCGAACGGCGGCGGCCAGCAGATCCAGGTCGTCGACGCGACGGACCTGCGCGCGCGCGTGCTCGCGACGCCGGCGACCCGCAAGCTCGCGCGCCAGCTCGGCGTCGAGATCGGCCGCGTGCCTGCCACCGGCAAGCACGGCCGCGTCACCACCGAGGACGTCAAGAAGTTCGAGGACAACGGCACGAGCAATGCGATGGTCCGCCACCAGCCTCCGGTCGGAAGCGCGAAGAGCGTGCTGGGCTACGCGGAGGAGCGGGTCCCGCTGCGCGGCATGCGCAAGAAGATCGCCGAGGCGATGTCGCGCTCGGTCCACACCGCGGCGCACTTCACGTACGTCGAAGAGATCGACATGACCGAGCTCGTCGCCGTCCGTGATCGCGCGAAGTCCCGCGCCGCCGAGCGCGGCGTCAAGCTCAACTACCTGCCGTTCATCGTCAAGGCGATCGTCTCCGGCCTCAAGAAGTGGCCGATGCTCAACGCGAGCCTCGACGAGGCCACGCAGGAGATCGTCCTCAAGAAGTACTACAACATCGGCATCGCGGCGCAGGGCCCCAACGGCCTCGTCGTCACCACCGTGCGCGATGCTGACCTGCGATCGATCTTCGATCTCTCGCGCGAGATCGATCGGCTCGGAGACGCCGTCCGCACGAACACGGCCACGCGCGATGACCTCACCGGATCGACGTTCACCGTCAGCTCGCTGGGGAAGCTCGGCGGCGTGCTGGCGACGCCGATCATCAACTTCCCGGAGGTGGCGATCGTCGGCGTCCACAAGATCGAGGAGAAGCCAGCGGTCCGCGGCGGCCAGATCGTGATCCGGCAGCTGATGAACCTGTCGATCAGCGTCGATCACCGCCTCGCGGACGGCTGGGACGGCGCGATGTTCCTGCAGGACGTGAAGTCGTTACTGGAAGATCCGACGACGATGTTCATGGAGATGGTCTAAGCGCCGCTGCCGCTGCTGTCGGTGCTGTCGTCGTCGTCCTGACCCGGTAGCTCATCGCAGTCGCGGTCGTCGTCGATGCCATCGTTGTCGTCATCGGCGTCCTCGGCGTCGGCGGTCCCGTCACCGTCGTCGTCGGTGCTCGTGCCACCGTCCGCGTGATCGCTTCCGTCATCGTCAGCATCGTGGGCGGTGCCGTCGTCGTCCTCGTCGCGGTCGACGCAGGTCCCCGCCGCGTGATCGTCGGACGTCACCGCATGGCAGCCGGTCGGGCCCGATGCGGTCGCGTTGCACTCGATCAGCTGGGCCGTGCTGGACGTGTTGTCCGAGGTGCAGCCGGTCGCCATCGCAAACGGCAAGGTGGTGGCGAGGAGGAGAGCGAGATTACGGAGGTACGTCATGCGAGCTGGACGTTGCGAGGTCTGTACCAACGCGAAGTGACGCGATGTCATGCACATGCAGCCGAGCCGGTGACCACAGCGCGGACACCTGTGCAGCCTTCACACGCGAAATTCTTGCATTTCTCGTACGATGAACGCCAAGCGACCAGTCGGCAACCAAGGTTGGTTTACGCTGAGCCTGGGTGAGGAAGCACGACCGGCCAGATACCAGCGCACAGCCGTACGAGCCGCGGCCCACGCTCGCGAGCTGGTACCTGATCGTTTCGGGTGATGGCGCCGCGCCGAGCTCGCGCGTGGTCCCGCTCGGAGAAGACGCCGAGCTCGTGCTCGGCCGCGAGGCCGACGTCGAGATCCCGATCGACCACGATTCGGTGTCGCGCCGCCACGCGCGGATCCGCCGCCGCGGTGACCAGATCACCGTCGAAGATCTCGGCAGTCGCAACGGGACACTGGTCAACGGTCAGCCGATCACCGCGGCGCGCAGGGTCACCGCGGGCGACATGATCCGCGTCGGCCCGGCGCAGGCGATCGTCGCGGCGTCCAGCCCGGTGCGCCATGGCCGGCAGGTCGCGACGATCGACGAGCTCGAGGATCGGCTCGCGGCGGAGGTCGATCGCGCGGTCCGGTATCACCGGCCGCTCGGTCTCGTGATGCTGCGCCTCGACGGTCCCGTCGAGCTGATGACGGATCACGTCGAAGCGCTGCTCAAGCAGCTGCGCCGCATGGATCTGGTGGCGGAGTACGGTGCCGACGAGCTAGCGATCGTGCTGCCCGAGACGGATCGCGATGCGACCGCAGCGGTCGCGCGCCGCGCGGCGAGCGCCCCCGTCGGGCTGACGGCGAGCAGCGGCTGCGCCACGTTCCCCGAGGATGGCTCGCACGTCGGCGAGCTCGTGGGCAAGGCGCGCGAGCGGCTGCGCGGCGTGCCCTCCGGACCGGCACCACAACCCGTGATCACCGATCCCCTGATGAAGCAGGTGATGGCGCTCGCGCGTCAGGTCGCCGCGTCGATGATCCCGGTGCTGATCGTGGGCGAGACCGGTGTCGGCAAGGAGATCGTCGCCGAGGCAATCCACCGGCTCGGACCGCGGCGCGATGGACCGTTCGTGCGGCGGAGCTGCGCCTCCACCTCGGAGGCCGCGATCGAGGCGGAGCTGTTCGGACAGGGCGAGCGGGTGGGTTGGCTCGAGGCCGCGATCGCCGGCACGCTGTTTCTCGACGAGGTCGGGGAGCTCCCGCTCGCGACCCAGGACAAGTTGCACCGGTCTCTCGAGCACTACGACGTGCGCCTCGTCTGCGCGAGCCATCGCGACCTCCCCGGGGAGGTCGCGCGCGGCAGGTTCCGCGAGGCGCTCTACCAGCGCATCAGCGGCTTCTCGATCCCGGTCCCCCCGCTGCGCGATCGCCGCTCCGAGATCGAGCCGCTCGCCATCCAGTTCGCGGCGGAGCTCTCCGCGCACGGCAGCGTGGGTCCCGAAGCGCTCGAGGTGCTCCGCGCCTACGCGTGGCCGGGCAACGTGCGGGAGCTGCGCAATGCGATCGAGCGCGGCCTCCTGCTCTCTGGCGGCGCGCGGATCGACCCTCAGCACCTGCCCGATCGCCTGCTCGAGCGCTACGGGGGCGCCGCCGGCGATCGCCCGCAGATCGACGTGCGCGCTCGCGTGGCCGAGGTCGAGCGCGAGTCCGTCATCGATGCGCTCGAGGCGACGAACAACAACCAGACGCGCGCCGCCAAGAAGCTCGGCATCAGCCGGTTCGCGTTGATCCGCTTGCTCGACAAGCACGATCTACGTGGCCGCTAGCCCCGCGAGTTGTAGTACGACCAAAGCATGAACGACGCGTCGGTCTGGTACATCGGCATCAACGGTCAGCAGCAGGGTCCACTCGGCACACAGCAGGTCATCGACATGATCCGCTCCGGGCACCTCAACCAGACGGCGTATGTCTACGGCCAGGCGCAACCGCAGTGGACCCCGATCGCGCAGGTCGCCGCGTTCGCGCCGATGTTCGCGACGGCGCAGCCGCCACCGCCGCCGCCGCCGCTCGGCCCCGCGCCCATCGTCGCCGACCAGATCGACTTCGAGATCATCGGGAACGAGATGCAGTTCGTCGAGATCGTGCTCGATCCTGGGGAGGCCGCGGTCGCCGAGGCCGGTGCGTTCTTTTACATGGACGCGGGCATTCGCATGGAGACCATCTTCGGCGATGGCTCCGGGCAGGCGCAGCAGCAGGGCTTCTTCGGCAAGCTCGCAGCGGGCGCCAAGCGCGTGCTCACCGGCGAGTCGTTGTTCATGACGATGTTCGGCAACGGCGCGCAGGAGCGGCAGAAGGTCTCGTTCGCGGCGCCTTACCCCGGCAAGATCATCCCGATCGATCTGCGCCAGCACGGCGGCACGCTGCTGTGCCAGAAGGATGCGTTCCTGTGCGCAGCGAAGGGCATCTCCGTCGGCATCGCCTGGAACAAGAAGCTCGGCGCGGGCCTGTTCGGCGGCGAGGGCTTCATCCTCCAGAAGCTCGAGGGGCATGGCCTCGCATTCATCCACGCCGGCGGCACCGTCGTCGCAAAGGAGCTCAAGGCCGGAGAGACCCTGCGGCTCGACACCGGGTGCCTCGTGGCGTTCGAACCGCGCGTCAGCTACGACATCCAGTACGTCGGCGGGGTCAAGACCGCGCTGTTCGGTGGCGAAGGAGTGTTCTTCGCGACGCTCACCGGGCCCGGTCAGGTCTGGCTCCAATCGCTACCGTTCTCCCGCCTGGCGGGTCGCATGCTCGCGGCCGCCGTCGCGTCGGGCTTCGGGCGCGGCGACGAGGGCTCGGCGATCGGCGGCATCGGCCTTGGCTCGTGAGGCGGAGTACCCAGTGCGCGCCCCGCACATGGGATGCCCTCCTCCAGCCCCGCTCCCCAGTGCCCACCGGCCGTGCACGCAGATCCGCGGACCTACGCCGCTCGCGGGTCGGCGCATCGCTTGCTCTACGTCCAGACCATGCGCGCTGCCCTCCTCGCTGTCGTCGTTCTGACCGGTTGTGGCTCCGACACGCTCGGCGATGACACCGCCTATCGCCGCCTGGTCGATGGTTACGACAGCTACGAGGCCTGCGCGACCGCGGGCTTCGCGGCCTGCTACCAGACCCTGACCTTGTGCTCGAGCGGCGCGGTGCGCATGGAGCTCGACCCGCAACGGCAACAGGGCAAGTACACGCTCGATGGCGACGTCGCGGTCGCCGCGTTCCCTGCGATGACCGTGCGGTTCGATCTCGACGCGCAGACCTCGAGCCAGCTGCCGGGGCGCCACACGTGGGAGCTCGTCGAACCCGTCGTCTACGACTGCCCATGACACCGGTGTCCTGGATGGCGGCTGCCGGCGCGACTTAGGTCCGGTAACTCGTTGATCTTACATAGATCCGGGTGGCCCCGGCGTTGCGATAGAGAAGGTCATGCGCACCCTCCTCCTCGCCGCCGCCATGCTCCCCGCTCTGACCATCGCTACTGGCTGTGGCTGCGGCTGGGAAGGTCGCGGCGACACGATGTACCGCAACCCGTCGGGGGACTCGGTGATGCTGTGCGCGAACGGCGGGTTCGCCGCGACCGTGGCGACCGCAGACCTCGAGGGCGTCTACGAGTCGCACGATCAGATCCTCGCGGCCAACCCGGAGACCGGCGCGCGTGTGTTCTCGATGGCAACCGACGCGAGCGGCGCCACGAGCTCGCCCGAGCTCGGATCGGGCTGGACGGTCGCGGTGCTCGACCAGGTCGAGCTCGACCACGCACACGTCATGTGCGCCGACCTCGAGACGCGCGCATGGTGGAGCACCGCGAACACCACCGCCTTCCTCCCGAGAGCGGCGGCGTTCAAGACCGTCGCGGCCGGCTTCGCATCGATCGACGCGTGCCACGAAGCGCAGGCCGCCGGCGAGTATCCCGAGGCTGCGCTGTGCGAGGACGAGCTGCTCGCATGCCCGAGTGGGATCGTGAAGCTGAACCGAGGCCAGAGCCTGGCGGTCGGTACGTACAACGCGCAGTTCGGTGCGCTGAGCGTTCGGCCGGACGCGACGAGCTTCATGGATGCGTTCGAGGCCGTGTTCTCCTCGAGCGGCAGCTTGACCTCGCATACCGCTGGCGGATCCAACGTGGTCTGGCACCAGGTCCCGGTCGCGGAGATGTCGAACGGCACGTCCTGCATGTAGACTCCGGCGCATGGCTTCCCTGGCAGTCGCGCCGGTGTCGGGCGTGTTCTCGTACTTCGATGGAGACTCCGTCGCGAAGGCGCGCGGGCTGTTCCAGCTGATCCGCGAGGACGGAACGCCGGTCGACGAAGCCGCCCTCGCAAGCCTCGATCGCGACCTCGCCCGC
This sequence comes from Myxococcales bacterium, assembly GCA_043759315.1. Taxonomy (GTDB): domain Bacteria; phylum Myxococcota_A; class Polyangia; order Haliangiales; family Haliangiaceae; genus JABFXX01. Next base: position 960 of record JAYVLW010000815.1, on the reverse strand, counting down.
CGGCTGTTCGAGAGCATGGTCCGCATCCGGGTCACCGATGCGCGGATGATGGCGCTCCAGCGTCAGGGCCGGATCGGGTTCTATGGCGAGGCCGTCGGCCAGGAGGCCGCGATCGTCGGCTCCGCCGCGGTCACCCGGCCGGAGGACTGGATCGTGCCGGCGCTGCGCGAAGCCGGCGTCGGCCTGTATCGCGGGCTCACACTCGACAGCTACATCGCGCAGATCTTCGGCAACGCCGCGGATCCCACCAAGGGCCGGCAGATGCCGTGTCACCCGTGCGATCGCGAGCACCACTACGTCGTGATGTCGTCGTGCGTGTCGACCCAGATCCCGCACGCGGTCGGCATCGCGATGGCGATGAAGATCTCGAAGGATCCCGGCGTGTGCTTCGGATACATGGGCGATGGCGGCACGAGCGAGGGTGACTTCCACGTGGCGCTCAACTTCGCCGGCGTGCGCCAGGCGCCATGCGTGCTGATCTGCCAGAACAACCAGTGGGCGATCTCGACGCCAGGCTCGGTCCAGACCGCCGCGGAGACCATCGCGCTGAAGGGCATCGGCTACGGCGTCGAGGCGCTACGCGTCGACGGCAACGACGTGCTCGCCGTCTATCACGCCGTCACGTACGCCGCCGACAAGGCCCGCCGCGGCGACGGGCCCACGTTCCTCGAGCTCCTCACCTACCGCGTCAGCGCGCACTCGTCATCGGACGATCCATCGCGCTATCGCGACGAGGCCGTGACCGAGGTCTGGAAGGACCAGCGCGATCCGATCCGCCGGTTCGAGGCCTATCTCCTCGCGCGCGGCTGGGTCACGCCCGGCGAGCGGGATCCGATCACGCGCTTCGAAGCATTTCTCACCGCGCGCGGCTGGCTTGGGGCCGGCGAAAAAGACCAGCTGGCCGCGCAGATCGAGGCCACCGTGCGCGAAGCGATCGCCCGGCAAGAGGCGATCGGCGCG
>JAYVLW010000814.1:0-2702 GCA_043759315.1 Myxococcales bacterium | reverse complement strand
GATCGTCGAGTACATGGCCGTTCGCAAGCTGAAGAACGACAAGAAGGGCCCGATCCTCTGCCTCGCGGGTCCCCCGGGCGTCGGCAAGACCTCGCTCGGCCGCTCCGTGGCGCGCGCGATCGGACGCAAGTTCGGTCGCATCTCGCTCGGTGGCGTGCGCGACGAGGCGGAGATCCGTGGTCACCGGCGGACGTACGTCGGCTCGCTGCCGGGTCGCATCATCCAGGGCATCAAGAAGGCCGGGACCAACAACCCGGTGTTCGTGCTCGACGAGATCGACAAGCTTGGCCACGACTTTCGGGGCGACCCGGCGAGCGCGCTCCTCGAGGTCCTCGATCCCGAGCAGAACAGCTCGTTCTCGGATCACTACCTCGAGGTGACGTTCGACCTGTCGAAGGTCCTGTTCATCGCGACCGCGAACCAGCTCGATCCGATCCCGTGGGCACTGCGTGATCGACTCGAGATCATCGAGCTCCCTGGCTACACGCGCCAGGAGAAGAAGATGATCGCGCGGAAGTTCCTCGTGCCGAAGCAGCTCGAGGATCACGGTCTCAACAACGACCGCTGCGAGATCACCGATGACTCGCTGTTCGACATCGTGGACAGCTACACGCGCGAGGCCGGCGTCCGTAACCTCGAGCGCGAGATCGGCTCGGTGTTCCGGGCGGTGGCCGTGCGCGTCGCCGAGGGCTCTGCGAAGGAGCACGAGGTGATCACGCCCGCCGAGGTCGAGACGTTCCTCGGTCCGAAGAAGTTCGTCAGCGAAGTCGCGGAGCGCACGGCCGAGCCGGGCGTCGCGACCGGTCTGGCGTGGACCGCGGTCGGCGGCGACATCCTGTTCATCGAGGCGTCGCGCATGCCCGGCAAGGGCAAGCTGACGCTGACGGGACAGCTGGGCGACGTCATGAAGGAGTCGGTCACGGCGGCGCTGTCGTTCGTACGTGGTCGCGCAGCGGCGCTTGGACTCGATCCGGGCAACTTCCTCGAGAACACCGACCTGCACGTCCACGTGCCGGCCGGCGCGGTTCCCAAGGATGGACCGTCCGCGGGTGTGACGATGTACACGGCGCTCGTGTCGCTGTTCACCGGCGTCCCGGTCCGGCCCGACGTGGCGATGACAGGTGAGATCACGTTGCGCGGCAACGTGCTCGCGGTCGGTGGCATCAAGGAGAAGCTCCTCGCTGCTCACCGCGCCGGGATCAAGCGCGTGATCATCCCGGAGCGCTGCGTCAAGGATCTGATCGACGTTCCCGAGGAAGTGAAGCGCGAGATGGAGATCCTGTCGGTGAAGCGCATGGACGAGGTCCTCGCGCTCGCCCTCAAGGATCCACCGCCCTCGATCCTCGACCTGGCGAAGGCCGCGCTCGCCGAAAACCACCCGACCGCCTGAGTCGGTTCCGCGCCCGCGTGATCATCGCCTGCCCGGGTGGTGATCGCGCTGGCGCGTGCGGCGTCGCGCCCGGTTCGACGACTGACCGAGCGGGGGGGCTCACTCCCGATCACTCCCCGATCGGAGGTGTTGTGGGTTTCCAGCCTTGACGGGCAATTGACGTGTCCTTAGGTTGGCCAGCACACAACTGGGACATGCAAGGAAAGACGTCATGGGCAAGATCATCGGCATCGACCTAGGCACCACCAACTCCGTGGTCGCGATCATGGAGGGCAAGGAGCCGAAGGTCATCCCCAATGAAGAGGGCGCGCGGCTGACCCCGTCGGTCGTCGCCTTCGACGAGAAGGGCGAAGTTCTGGTCGGCCAGATCGCCCGTCGTCAGGCAATCACCAACCCCGAGAACACCGTGTTCTCGAGCAAGCGGTTCATGGGTCGGAAGTTCTCCGATCCGATCGTCCAGGAAGAGTCCAAGCGCGTCCCGTACAAGCTCGTCGCGGCCGCCAACGGCGACACGGCCTTCGAGATCCGCGGCAAGCGCTACTCGCCGCCGGAGATCGGTGCCCGCGTGCTGATGAAGCTGAAGCGCGCCGCCGAGGAGTATCTGGGCGAGCCCGTCACCGAGGCGGTGATCACGGTGCCCGCGTACTTCAATGACTCGCAGCGCCAGGCCACGAAGGATGCCGGCAAGATCGCCGGCCTCGAGGTCAAGCGCATCATCAACGAGCCGACCGCGGCCGCGCTCGCCTACGGTCTGGACAAGACCAAGGAGCAGCTCATCGTCGTGTTCGACATGGGCGGCGGTACGTTCGATATCTCGATCCTCGAGGTCGGCGACAAGGTCGTCGAAGTCGTGTCGACGAACGGCGACACGCATCTCGGTGGCGACGACATCGACAACCGGCTCATGGACTGGCTCGTCGCCGAGTTCAAGAAGGACACCGGCATCGACGTCAGCAAGGACAAGATGGTTCTCCAGCGCCTCAAGGAGGCCTCGGAGAAGGCGAAGATCGAGCTGTCATCCGTGCAGGAGACGGAGGTCAACCTCCCGTACCTCACCGCCGACGCGACCGGTCCGAAGCACCTCCTCAAGAAGATCTCTCGCAGCAAGTTCGAGCAGATGATCGAGGACATCGTTGCGCGTGCGATGGAGCCCTGCAAGAAGGCACTGGCGGACGCCGGCAAGAAGATCAGCGACATCCACGAGGTCGTCCTCGTCGGTGGCTCGACCCGCATCCCGATGGTGCAGGCGAGGGTGAAGGACTTCTTCGGCAAGGAGCCGAACCGCTCGGTGAACCCGGACGAGGTCGTCGCG
>JAYVLW010000813.1:0-3735 GCA_043759315.1 Myxococcales bacterium | reverse complement strand
GTCCTTGAACGCCTTCTTGTAGTGATCCTCGGCCGTCTCCCCCGATGGCGGCTGGAACTGGTTCGGCAGCTTCAGCGAGTAGGAGGCGAACACCACCTGACCGGCCGGCTTCATGAACATCATTGGGGGCATTGCTGGGATTCTCCGCCAACCTGATACGGATGGTAAAGCCGCGATGTTCCCCGTGTGATCGCAGGTAGTTCGCGGCCAATGTATTCCCGTGTGTTAGCCTCGTGGGCAATGTCGGGATCGCCGAAGGAGAAGCTCGGGACCGAAGCGGTCGAGGAGACCGTCGAGGACGGCGAGCGCGAGGTCTACCTCCGCGATGGTCGCAAGCTGGTGCTCAGCGAGCACAACAGCGAGCAGCTGGTCGAGGTCCGCAACGAATCCGGCATGCTCGAGGTGCGGATCCGGCTGACGGCCGAAGGCCCGGTGCTCCAGATGGAGAGCGCGAGGCTCCAGCTCAAGGCCACGGAGCAGCTGTCGATCGAGTCCCCGAGGGTCGAGATCAAGGGCACCGAGCACGTCGACGTGAGCGGCGGCAAGATCTCCGTCAGCGGCGAAGAAGACGTCAACGTCGACGCGAAGGGCGAGGTCCGCGTGGTCGGCAAGATGATCTACCTGAACTAGCCCGTGGGCGTGTTCGAGATCGGGGCGGCGGTGGAGGTGTTTCGGGCATCGGCGATCGCCGCCGCGTACGAGCTCGGCATGGTCGGCGCGCTCGCCGCCCGGTCCACGCTCGACGAGCTGTCGGCGGCGATCGGCATCGAGCGCGGCGTGCATCGCGTGCACGCCCTCGTCGCGGCGCTCGTCCAGGAGGGCGTGCTCGTGCGCGAGGAGGATCGCATCGGCCTGGGCGAGGTCCCCGCTCGACCCGAGGTCGTGCGCGAGGGATGGGGGCGGCTCGCGGAGGTGATTCGCGCGAATCGGCCGCTGCCCCTGGACCCCGATCCGCGTGGCTATCACGCGCATCTGGTCCGCACCGGTGGCGAGACGGCGCGCGCGCTGGCACCGATCCTCGGGGGAGCTTCGCTGCTCGATCTCGGCGGCGGCGCGGGCACCTACACCGCCGCGGTCCTCGACGCACACCCCGCCGCGACCGCGATGCTCGTCGATGCGCCGGCGGTGATCCCGCTCGCGCGCGCGCACCTCGCACGCTTCGGCGATCGGGTGCAGCTCGTCGCCGGCGACGCGCGCACGGCACCACTCGGCATAGGTCACGGCACGGCGCTCCTCGCGAACGTCCTCCATCTCCACGCCCCGGCCGCGTGCGTGGAGCTGTGCGCGGTGGCCGCGCGCGCGGTGGCGCCGGGCGGGAAGGTGGTGGTCACCGACCTCGACGCGGCCACCCCGGAAGGGGTGTGGTTCGCGCTCAACATGGCGCTCTACACCGACGGTGGCGGGGTCTACTCCACGAGCCAGATCCGCGCCTGGATGACCGCGGGGGGGACAGGCGATCTCGTCGAGCATCGGCTCGCGGTCGCTCCGGCCGTCGTGGCCGTCGTCGGGACCCGTCTCGATGTACCCTGGCCGCGCCATGAGCAATGACGCGAAAGCACCTCCCTCTGGCTCGTCCAAGCCGGCAAAGGCTGCGGAACCCACCAAGCCCGCAGAGGTGAAGCCGATCGCCTTCGACGAGCGGAAGATGAAGTACGCGGAGCTCGCGGGGCTGCGCGAGGTTCTCGTGCCCGGCGAGCTGATCGCGATGCTGCGCGATGGTCGCGGCATGGTCCGGGCGAACGCGGCGCTCGGGCTCGCTGCGCTCGGGCACGCTCCACCGGAGCTCGTCATGCTGCTTCGCGATAGCGAGACGCCGGTCGCGGTGGCGGCCGCCGAGGCGATCGGCAAGCTGGGCCTCGCCGTGCGCGCGCAGATCCCACAGATCGCGCAGTCGCTGGACGGCACCCACACCGACGTCACCGAGGCGCTGGTCACCACGCTGTCCGAGCTGATCGGCGTCGCAGATGACGAGCTGACCCTCGCGCTCGACCATCCATTCGAGCTCGCGATGAAGGGCGTGGTCGCCGCGGCTGGCAAGCTCGGGGCGAAGGGCATCCAGTTCCTCGTCAAGGCAGCGCAGAACGAGCGCAGCCGGATCCGGATCAACGCGATCGGCGGGCTCGGAAAGTTCGGCAAGATCGATCCGTCCGCGGCCATGGCGTGCCTGACGCAGATCGAGGCCTCCGATCCGGTGCCCGATGCGCGCACGGCCGCGAAGCAGGCGATGCTCTCGGTCGTCGCGCGCGAGAAGGCGGAGGCCATCGAAGGCCTGCCGAAGAACGTTCCCGACTTCGAGGATCGCAAGCTGTCGGCATCGGAGTGCTCCGAATACGAGGGCGTGATCGACATCGACCAGATGATCTTCGCGCTGCGCGATGGACGCACGCACGTGAAGATCAACGCGTCGCGCTGCCTCGGCGTGAAGGGCGAGGCGGCGGGCCGTGCGGCTCCGGAGATCGGTCTGCTGCTGCGCGACAGCTCCGAGCAGGTGCGCCGCGAGGCGGCCAAGGCGCTCGGGAAGCTCGGCAAGGGCGGGCTCGGTGCCGCCGGGGATCTCGTCGGTGCGCTCGGCGATGCGGACACCGACGCGGCCGAGGCCGCGCAGGAGACGCTCGCGAAGCTCGGTCCGGCGGCCGTCGATGCGCTCGTCAAGGGGCTCGAGACCGGCAGCGAGGAGGGCGGGCGGCGGGTCGGCGAGCTGATCGGCAAGCTGGCGAACGCGTCGGCGCTGCTGACCGAGGCGTTCAAGAGCCCGGCGGTGAACGTTCAGGTCAACGCCGCGCTCGGCCTGGGCATGCTCGGCATGGAGCGCGTCGGTGCGGGGCTCGCGGCCCTGCACGGCGCGCGTACCGGCGGCGATGCGCGCACCCGCGATGCGGTGCGGCGCGCGCTCGACGTGATCGAGCCGCGCGGCGAGACCGGCCCGAAGGCCGTGACCATCGATGGCTTCGAGGATCGGTTCCTCAGCGCCGCCGATCTCGAGAAGGCGAAGGCCGCCGTGACTGCCGCGGGCGTGGGCGACTTGACCGCGTACCTCACCGACGGGCGTGAGGTCGTGCGTGCGAATGCCGCCCTGGCGCTCGGGCTCCTCGGTGCAGCCTCCGCGGGCTCCGTCCGGAACCTCGCGGTGTTGCTGCGCGATGATTCACCGCGGGCTCGCCTCGTCGCCGCGCAGGCGATCGACAAGCTCGGCGATCCTGCGGTGATCGAGGTGGCCGACAACCTCGTCGGTGCACTCGGCGATAGCGACGCACAGGTCGCCGACGCCGCCGCGGGCGTGATCAGGGCGCGCAAGGCCCGCATGCTCGGCGCCCTCGTGCGTGGGCTCGAGTCCGATCGCCCGAACCACGGCCGGCGGATCTGCGAGCTGATCAACGTGTTCGAGGACGCGCCGGAGATCCTGTGCGATGCGTTTGCCAGCCCCGCGGTCAACGTTCAGGTGAACGCCGCGCTCGGCCTCGGCATGCTCGGCAAGGCACGCGTCGGCAAGGGCAGGGCGGCGCTCGAGGGCGCGCGCACCGGTGGCTGGGAGCCGACGCGCGTCGCGGTGCGCGCGGCGCTCGAGGTGCTCGACGGCCCGAAGAAGACCGGGCCGAGCGTGCCCGAGGTCGATGGCTTCGAGGCCAAGTTCCTCGGGCTCGAGGCGTTCAAGGATCCGGCGAAGCTCGTGATCGAGGACCTCGTCGCGTATCTCCAGGATGGACGCGCTGCCGTGCGCGCGAACGCGGCGACCGC
>JAYVLW010000812.1:0-3071 GCA_043759315.1 Myxococcales bacterium | reverse complement strand
ACGGTCGGCGTCATCGTCCTGTGCGGCGGCCTCGGGATGATGTCGCACGGCTTCCTCACCCGGCGTGAGATGCGCGGTGAGCGCACGTCCTAGCGGCGGAGGAACGCTGGTCCGGTCGCTGTCACGGACGACCGGCACCCCGTCGTTCACCCGGCGGTAGTCCTCGAGTGGGGACGATTCGATTCAGGGCGTCGGCGCAGGAGCGGGAGCCGCGGGAGGCGTCACCGGCGTTGCAGCCGGAGGCGTCGCCGGCTTCGCAGCCGGAGGCGTCGCCGGCTTCGCAGCCGCGGCGCTACCAGCACCCGGCGTCGCCGTCGGCGTCGGCGTGGGTGCCGCGCTACCGGCGCCCGGCTTCAGTGAGGGACCGGGCGTGGCGCCCGAGCCCGCGCCCGAGCCCGAGCCCGAACCCGCGCCCGGCGGCGTGGCGCCGTGCGGGTTGATCGCGCCCGGCGGCAGCTTGCCGAACGGGTTGCCCTTCGGATCGACCGACTGCGGCTTGTCGCTGAACACGGTCGGCACGTCCTGCTCCGTGCGCTCCGCGGTGTCCTTGCGGACGATCGCGGGCACCCGCGTGCGCGGCGTGATGATGAAGTACTCCGTCTCGGGCGTCAGGGGGTTCGTCATGTCGGGCGGCTGCCCTTCGGCCGGCAGCGTCGGCGCCTTCTGGTGCTTGTAGAGGGCGAGGGTGCCGAGAACCGCGCCGCGCTCGTCCTTGTAGGTGAGCGTGACGACCGGCTCGAGGCCCGTGGTCTTGACCTCGGCCGAGTACTCGGTCGGCCGCAGGTTGTTCGCGTTGTCGATGAAGTTCGCGATGGTCTGGTTCGGCTTCTTGGTGGCCTCGTCGCCCCAGGTCTTGACCTGCTTGCCTTCCTCACCGGCCTGCACGCGGACGGCGGTCTTCGTCTTGCCGCCACCCTCGATGGTCACGCTCTCGATCTTCGCGGCATCGAAGCCGCGCGGATCGGTGAGGTGCAGGCTCGACTCTCCAACCTCGAGGCCGGAGATCAGGTCCTTCGACAGCACGAACGCCTTGCCCGAGCTCGGCTCGAGAACGTAGCGATCACTGCCGCCATAGACCGGGCCACCGATCAGGAAGCTGCGCGTGCCGTCCTTGAAGGTGACGGTCAGCGTGGTCTTCGCGTCATCGAGCTTGTAGTCCTTCTTCGCTTCCGCAGTCGGCGAGCCGAGATCGCGGATCGCGCGCGCGGCAGTCAGGCTCTTCACGAGCTTGTCGCCGGTGTCGCCCAGCGGGAACTCGCGCGTCTTGCGCGTCTCCACCATCTCCGGGGGAGGCGGCGCCGCCGCCGATCCTGAGCCCGCGCCGGAGCCCGCGGCGGAACCCGCTGCCGAGCCCGAGCCCGCGGCGGAGCCCGAGCCTGCCGCGGAGCCTGCTGCCGAGCCCGAGCCCGCACCGCTACCTTGATTGGCGGGCGGCGGCGGCGGAACTGGCTTGGGCGTCTTGGTGATCGTGGTGTCGCTGCCCCACCAGTACGTGTCCGCACCGGTGCGCCGCTCGAGCTTCACGACCTTCGTGTCGCTCTTCCATTCGATCGAGACGAGGTCTGCATCGGCCTTGTCCCACAGCACGACGGATCCGAGATCCGGACCGACGGTCTTGTCGCGCGTCCAGGTCCGGTACCCGTAGACGAGCATCACCGCGAGCAGAACGCCGTGGATGATCGCTCCCTTCATGACTTCACCTCGCTGGGCTTGATGCGCCTGCGTCGGGCCCATGTCCCGACGAGGCCGAGCACGAGCACCAGGATCGGGCCGCCGACGATCGTCAGCAAGAACCACTTCGAGTCCTGGGTCTTCGTGTGCTGGATGGGCTTGTCGTCCTCGGAGACCGACTCGCCGACGAACTGCTCCTCACCGCCGAGCCAGCGGATCGAGTCATCGAGGAGTGGGCCGGAGACCAGGATGACCGCCGACCGCCCCATCTGACCGACCATGACGTCGATGAACAGGTCGACGTCGGAGAACACGAGGGCGCGGAACCCGTCCTTGTCCTTCCCGTCCTTGTCCTTGAGCTTCGGACCCTCGACCGCCGCGCCGAGGTTCCAGCGCTGGCGCTTCTCGAGGCTCGCGTCGAAGGTGAAGTTGTTGTTGTAGTCGAGGAAGCTCGACTCCATCGAGCGGATCGTCACGGTCTTCGTCGGCGGGGCCGCCGTATTCGTGAACGGCACGTCCTCGAGGGCACCGGCATCGATCAGCACGAGGCCCTTGTCCACGGACCGAGACAGCGACGTGGTCGATGCGTGCGCCGAGAACTGCGTGGTGATCGCGAACCGGCGATCCGAGGGCCCACCGCGCTGCGGCAGGAACACCTGGTCGTCGGTGAGGTCGGCGGGGTTGAACTTGAGCCCGAGCGTGCCTTCGAGCCTGCCCATCGAAGGCTCCGACTTCGGATCGAGCGCGATCAGCACGCGGCCGCCCTTGGTCAGGTAGCGGTCGAGCGCGTCCCACTCGGCGGCCTGCAGCGCGATCGTGGGCGCGAGCAGGATCACGATGGTCGCGTCATCCGGCACGTCCTTCGCGAGGTCGATGAGGCCGAGGTCCTTGACCTCGTAGTTGAGCTCGCCGAGGCGCTTCTTGAACACCGTGGTCCGGCGCTCGGGAACGCGGCCCTTGACGTCGGGTGGGATCGACTCGGGGTCGTTGATCTCGCCGTGACCGGTCATCACGTACGCTTTGCGCTTCTCGCGCACCAGCTTCATCAAGATCGTGTTGACCTCGCGGTCGAGGTTGCGAAGCTTGCCGGAGACCTTGCGGGCCTTGTCGATGTCGGTATCGATCTCGAGCGTCTGGGACTTCTCCTTGTCCTTGTCGCCCATCGCGCGCACCAGGACGATCACGCCGTCCTTCGTGACCTTGTACTTGCCCGCGAGCTCGGCATCGAGAAACCGGTCGTGGCGCTCGACCGACATCTTGCCGCCCGAGTCCGCGGCGAGGGCCTCGAAGTAGTCCTGGACCTGATTGCGGACCTCGTTCGGATCCGGGAAGAACAGCAGGACCTTGATCGGATCGCTGCTGGCCGCGACGATCTTCTTCGACGAGTCACCCGGCGACGA
>JAYVLW010000811.1:0-7654 GCA_043759315.1 Myxococcales bacterium | reverse complement strand
GCGGCGAGCGAGCCCGACGCGGCCCCCGTGGCTGCAATGCGCGACGAAGCCGATGTCCCCGCCGCACCGCGCGACGCCGCGGCGCCGATCCACACCGCGCGCATCGTCGAGACCTCGCAGATCGTCGACTCGACGCGCGCCGGCGGGCCGCCCGAGCCCCCTCCCCGCGCCTCCTCGTCGAAGCTGCCGCGTGCGGCCAGCGTCCCGCCACCCGAGGACATGCAGTCGCCCGAGTGGCCGCTGGATAGCAGCGATTCGCAGCTCCCCGTCCCGCCGCCGCCACCGCCACCGCAATACTCGATGCCGGATCCGAAGGCCGCGGCGCTCGAGGCCGCGCGCATCGTTGGCGAGATCGTCGGCGACATCGAATCCGCGGGTGGTGCTGCGATCGTCGCGGCCGCGGCGGCAGGCGCCGCGATCGAGGCCGCCCGGGCGCGGAGCCGGGCGGCGGCCGAGGGCGCCGACGTCGCGCCGGTGCCGCCTGGCGAGCCGCCACCCCCGACCGACGGCAGCAGCGGCGATCCCGTGGTCACGGTCCGCATGCAACGCGACCGGATCCTGCGCGCACTCGCCGAGGACGTGGCCGCGCAGGCCGAGGCCCGCGAGCAGAAGGAATCGGGCCAGCAGGCACCCGCCACCGAGCCCGCGCCGTCCCGCGCACCGTCGCAGCCGGGCCGGGCACCAACGCATCCGGGCGGCCGCCCGAGCTCGCAGGGGATCCCCGCCCCGGCCGAGGCCGGCGCGACGCCCGCGGCAGAGGAAGAGGAGGAGTTCGACCCCGTCCAGGTCGCGGCGGCGGCGATCCAGCGGCTGCGGCAGCGCGCGCGCACCGATCTCGCCGAGCTGAAGACCCACTACCACCGCCACGACATCTTCGTGCTGCTGCTCGCGTTCGTCATCATCGTCGTCGCGGGTCGTTTCCACAAAGGGCTGGTCACGCCGCCGACCACCACGTTCAGCGAGCGCGGGCTCGTGTTCGAGCACTCGCAGGCGTGGCTCCTCCCCGAGCCGGTGCCGCAGTCGCCGCCGCGGATCGTCCACGAGTTCGGCGCGGCGCCCCCGAAGTCGACCACGCGCTACCACGTCGAGTTCACCTCGTCGCTCGATCCGAGCGCGCGCATCGAGGTGCTGATCGACAAGAAGCCGCTGTTCAGCAACATCGTCACCGGCCTCGATCTCGATCGCCGCACGCGGTGGGGCGAGCTGTACACCCTCGACGACAGCTCCGTGGTGCCGATCGCCGGCCACGACTGGCTCCGCACGGCGTTCCGCTACGCGCACGTCAGCGAGAAGGGGGACGTCCCGCGCGTGGACTCGGCCATCGAGTACGCGACGATCGATCGCGACCAGATCTACGTCGTCACGATCTACGGATCTCCCGCCGAGCTCGCGCGCGTCGAGGACGTGATCGCGCCGTCGCTCCGCGTCCCCACCGGAACCGGCATGCCGCTCGTTCCGCAGACCCGCATGCTGTCACAGCTCACGTATCCGAACGCCGTGGCCCGGGCGTTCGACTCGACCGTGATGGTGGTCGCCGCGGATCTCGTCGATGGGCGGCTCAAGGCGAGCGGCGGCGGCTCCGGCGTCGTCGTCGGTGCCGATGGCTCGATCCTCACGAACTGGCACGTGGTCCACGACAAGAACGGCAGACCGCACGACGCGTTCGTGATCGGCCGGTTCAGCTCCCCCGATCTCGCACCGCAGCTGTGGTGCGCGGGCCGCCCGAGCCGCGGCAAGCTGCAAAAGGAGGTCGACCTCGCGTTGATCAAGTGCGACCTCGACCTCGATGGCCGCGGCTGGAACCCGACGAGCACCGTGTGGGCCACCCTGCCCGAGGCGCGCACCGCCGATATCAAGATCGGCCAGCGCCTGTGGGTGCTGGGCTATCCCGACGTCGGTGGCGGCGGGTTGACGCTGTCCGAGGGCCAGGTCGAAGGCTGGACCGGCGTCGATGGGGCGGCCGGGAAGGACTTCATCAAGACCGACGCGTCGATCAAGAACGGCAACTCGGGTGGCCCTGTCGTCAACGACACGGGTCATCTCGTCGGAATCGCGGCCGCGTTCCGCGCGCAGAAGGGCCTCGTGCGGCCGCTGTCCACGGCGAGCTGCCTCCTCGCGATCGCCACCGTCGGCTGGACGCCGCGCGAGGGGCACACGGACTGTGACCTCGAGCCCTCCGCCGTCGAGGCCCCCGCCGAGGGGGTGAAGATCGAGTCGAAGGTGCTCGATGCCGCGAGCGAGGCGCCGGTCCGCGACGCGCTCGTGATGATCCTCCGCCCCGGCGTCAAGGCCAGCGCGGTCGACGTCAACCGCCTCGATGATCAGGTCCTGTCATGGGGCAGGTCGAATGCGCAGGGCGACGTCTCGCTGAAGCAGCCCGTCCCGGTCCCCGGCACCTACACGGTGATGGTGGTCGCCAAGGGCTACGAGCCGCTGATGGGCGAGGGCGAATTGCACCTGGACGCGAACACGCCGCAGCGGTTCGACCCGTGGGGCAAGATCTGGCTGCGCTCGCGGTAGCAGGAGCGCAGCTCAGGGCGGGCGCTTCTGCATCACGTCGTCGATCGCGTCGTCGAGCACGCGCGCGGTGAACGGCTTCTCGAGAAACGCATCCGGCTCCTCGTCGCCGCCCTCGCCGCGGATGCGATCGGTGTAGCCCGACATCAAGATGATCGGACAGCGCGAGTGGAGCTGGCGCGCGAGCGCGAGCACGTCGTACCCGCTACGCCCCGGCATCACCACGTCCAGGATGACGAGACCGAAGCTCGAGCCGCGCAGGTGCTCTTCCGCCTCGGTGCCATCGGCGGCGAGCACCACGCTCGCACCACGCCGCTCGAGGAGCCGGCGCACCGTCGAGCGCACCGAGGGTTCGTCGTCGGCCACGAGCACGCGCAGGCCGGCGAGCTTTGCGGGCGGCGGCGAGCTCGAGCTCGGGCGGCGGCGCTGGACAAGCGCTCCAGCGACCACCGGGAGCCGCACGGTGAACCGCGCGCCGTGCCCCGGCTTGGAGTCGACCTCGATGTCGCCGCCGAGCCGGCGGACGATGCCGTGCACCGCGGACAGGCCAAGTCCGTGGCGCTCCGGGCTGGTCGAGAAGAACGGCTCGAAGATCCGCGTGAGCGTCCCCGCGGACATGCCCACGCCATCGTCGGCGATCTCGAGCTGCCAGCACGACTCGTTGTTGTGGAGGCCCACCCGCGTGGAGAGCGTGATCGTCTTGCTGCTCGCATCGGAGGCGTTCGCGACGAGGTTCGACACGACCTGGCGCAGCAAGCTCGGATCGGCGTCGACGACGGTGCTCGGGCTGCCCAGGCGGAGCACGAGCTGCGCGTCGGGCCGGATCGCGCGCGTGAGCGACTCGGCGCTCTCGGCGAGCAGCTCGTCGGGAGCGATCCGCTGCATGACGAACCGGCCGCGGCCCGCGTACGCGAGCATCTGCCGGGTGAGGTGCGCCATCCGCTGCGCGGCGGCCTCGATGCGGCGCAGCGAATCGCGGGTGATCTCCGAGAGGGCGGGGTCTTCCCGCGCGGCGCTCGACTCGGCGAGCACGCCAACGAGGAGGTTGTTGAAGTCGTGCGCGACGCCACCGGCGATGATGCCGAGGCTCTCGAGCCGCTGCGTCGCGGCCGACTTCTGCTCGGCATCGGCGCGCGAACGCTCGGCTGCCTCGGCCTGTTTGCGTGCCGTGATGTCGATCGCGAACAGCTGGAGCACCGGCCGACCCTCGGCCTCGATCATCGAGATCACGCACTCGGCGCTCCTGTTCGCCCTCCCGACGTCGAAGTGCAGCTCGTGCACGTGCTCGCCGCGCCGCGAGGAGTCGAGCAGCACGCCGAGATCACCGTCGAAGTTGAGCAGCTCCGCGAGCGGCCTGCCGCACAGCTCCGCCTCGGAGCGCCCGAACATCCGCACGGCCGCCGCGTTCGCGGCGATCACACGCCCATCGAGCTCGAGGACGAGCGCGGCGACCGGGATTCGCTCGAAGGTGATGTGAGAGCTGATCGACGGCATCGGACAACGACTCGGACGACTCTTCCATTCGAGAACCGTCCCTGGGGAGGATCCGACCACACCTCGGCCCTGAACAGTCAGCCTCGGGGTAGTGACCTCGGGATATCCTGGGGTAGCACGTAAACACTGTAAAGGGTTCGCGTACTTGCGAACGATTCGCCGGGCGTGGTACGGCTCGTGCCGCCGTGCCCTCGCTCGATCGCGCCGCCATCGATCCGGATGCGGATCGCGTGGTTCGCAAGCTGACCCGCGCTGGATTCAAAGCGTACCTCGTCGGCGGCTGCGTCCGCGACCTCCTCGTCAGCAGGATCCCCAAGGACTGGGACGTCGCGACCAGCGCCACGCCCAACGAGATCAAGGCGACGTTCCGCAACTCGCGGATCATCGGTCGGCGGTTTCGGCTCGCGCACGTGTTCTTCGGCTCGAAGATCATCGAGACCTCGACCTTCCGCGCCAATCCGCGCGAGGAGGACGAGCACGATCTCCTGATCCGCCGCGACAACGTGTTCGGCAACGAGACCGAGGACGCGCGCCGCCGCGACTTCACGATCAACGGCCTGTTCTATGACGTCGAGAAGGAGGAGGTCATCGACCACGTCGGCGGCCTCGCCGATCTCGACGCGAAGCTGGTCCGCACGATCGGAGATCCGGAGGTCCGGTTCCAGGAGGACCCGGTCCGCATGCTGCGCGCCGTGAAGTTCGCGGCGCGGCTCGACTTCGGGTTCGAGCCCGCGACCTGGAAGGCGCTGCTCCGCTGGCGCGGGGAGATCAGCAAGTGCGCCCCGCCCCGCCTTCTCGAGGAGATCCACCGTCTGATGCGGGGCGGCGCAGCGCGGCGCTCGTTCGAGCTGCTGGTCGAGACCGGCTCGCTCGCGGTGCTCTCGCCGTACCTGGCCGGCCTGCTCGAGGGCCCCGGCGCCCCGAGCGTGGCCCCCGCGATCACCACGCTGACCGTGCCGCGGCCCACCGTCGCGCGCATCGAATACGTCGACGAGGATCCGGCCGAGCACGATCCCGATGATCCGGACGAGCTCGAGCGCATGGCCGCCGCCGCGGCAGCCGTGCCGGCGGTGGCCGACGAGGACGACGACGAGATCGATCCCGAGGACGACGAGCTCGATGCCGAGGAGCAGGCCTGGCACCGCGTGTGGGCCGACGAACCCATCGCACGCCCGGCCGCCGCGGCTCCGGTCCGCCTGTCGTTCCTCGGCGGCGGTCCGGACCTGGTCAAGCGCCGCGAGCTCGCCTGGGCCACGCTGGTCGGCATCGACCAGGCCGTCAAGGACGGCCGCGACCCCTCGAACGCGGTCGCATTCGGTGCCCTGCTGGCGCCGTTCGTCTTCGGTGGCGAGGACATCAAGCCGAGCGACCTCCACCCGGCGATCCAGGAGCTCGCGCACCCGGTCATCGTCCAGCTCCATGTCACCCGCCGTGACAGCGAGCGGCTCCGCTACATCTTGTTGGCGCAGAAGAAGCTCCAGAACGCGAAGAAGAAGGGCGCCCAGGCCGAGCTCGCTGGCGGTCGCGAGCTGATCGACGACGCTGTCCTGCTGTTCGAGCTGCTCGAGCGCGCCGCCGGCCACGAGGTCACCACACCGGCCGTCACCGCGACCGGCGAGGGCAAGAGCGACGACGACGAGGGTAGCGAGGACGATCCGAACAACCCGCGCAAGCGCCGCCGCCGTCGTCGCGGCGGTCGCCGCCGGTAGCATCGGCGGCCCCGTGGCGACCCCGCCCGTGTACGCTGTCCCCGCCCATGAGCCGCAAGCTCGATCCGAAGCTCGTCGAGGAGCTGGTCGACGCCGGCTCGCGCGAGCACTACTCCGACGCCGCGCTCTACGACTACGAGTACCGGCGCCGCCGCGCTGACGTGACGTTCTACCGCGAGCTCGCGCAGAAGCGGCTCGGAGGGCCCGGTCGGATCCTCGAGCTCGGCGCCGGCTCGGGCCGGGTCACCATCCCGCTGGCCCGCGATGGCCACGAGGTCGTCGCCATCGATCAATCGCCGGCGATGCTCGAAGGGCTGCGCGCCCGGATCGCGAAGCTGCCGCCCGCGGTCGCCCGACGGATCACCGTGGCGCCCGGCGAGCTGTGTACCTTCGAAGCACCGGGGAAGTTCGCCCTCGTGATCGCCGCCTTCAATGTCCTCGAGCACCTCTATACGCGCGGCGAGCTCGACGCGTGCCTGCGCCGGGTCGCGGCACACCTCGCGCCCGGCGGCGCCTTCGCGTTCGACGTCCAGCTCCCCGACCTGGCCTGGCTCGGCCGCGATCCGCACAAGCGGTGGGCGAAGACCCGGTTCACGGATCCTTCGACGGGCCGGGCGACCTACTACTCGACGAACCACGACTACGATCCGGTCAACCAGATCGCGCTGATCCGCATCTACTACGATCCGATCGACGGCCGCGGGCCGGGAAGGATCATCAAGCTGACCCAGCGGAAGTACTTCCCGGCAGAGCTCGAGGCCCTGGTGGCCCACGCCGGCCTTCGGGTAGCGGCCCGGTATGGCGATTTTTTTTGGGCCCCCCTCGATGGGTCCGCGGAGAGCCAGGTGGTGATCGCCGAGCGGCCTCCCGCACGTCGAAAACCAGCCCGCCGCCGGTGATCTTCGACGAGGAATTCTTGTTTCCCGACGA
Source organism: Myxococcales bacterium (assembly GCA_043759315.1). Classification (GTDB taxonomy): domain Bacteria; phylum Myxococcota_A; class Polyangia; order Haliangiales; family Haliangiaceae; genus JABFXX01. The sequence continues at coordinate 1,004 of JAYVLW010000811.1, read as the reverse complement.
GGATTTAGATCATTCGCGATCCTCGTCGGGAAACGACTTATCCACAGGCATTTCCCGACGAGGAATAATGCCCCAGCCTCCCCGATCCGATTCGTCGACGGAGATCTGCTCGATCTCCGACGACGATTTTCGCGCAAAACCCCTCACAGCTGTCAGATGACTGCTGTACGGTTTCGCGAATACGTCGGCCTCGCCGGCGAACCAAAACCCTAGGGAGGGTTCAGATCATGGGTGAGAAGATCGCGAAGACTGGGATCAAGCGTGACAACGACCTGATGTACTACATCAAGACTGGCGACGTGTGGGCGACGCCCCGCAAGAAGCCCGGCCAGCCGAAGGGCAAGGCCGCGAAGGTCGCCAACGCCGGCATCGAGATGGACTACAGCAAGTACCTCTACTACCTCGACGGTGACGGCGACGTCGCCCGCAAGGAGCGGCAGGTCGGTGGCAGCAAGCGCAAGAAGACCGCGAAGGCTGCTCCGAAGAAGGCCGCGAAGAAGGCGCCCGCGAAGAAGGCAGCCGCGAAGAAGCCCGCCAAGAAGGCGGCGGCCAAGAAGGCCGGCGGCAAGAAGGGCAAGAAGAAGTGAGCCCTGACGCCAGGGCTGTCCTGGCGTCACTCACGACGACGACTAACTAGCTTGGTTTGTGGGTTCGAAGGGCTCGTCGATCGACGGGCCCTTCGGCGTTCCGGAGCATGGAGTGGTTTCGGTCCCGGATCCGAGCAGTGACTCTGGGATTGCGGTAGCATTTCCGCGAGGTGGTGATGCTTTCGCAGTCACGCGCGCTCCGCGCCGCGCTGGTGCTCTTGATGAGCTTCGGCTATGTCGCCTACCATGGGCATACCCAGTCCGCGTTCGCCAAGGGCGATGACGATGAGGACGACGGCGGCGGGGATGACGATGGTGGCGGAGATGATGGTGGTGGGAAGGGCGACGAGGGAGAGGGCGACGAGGGCGAGGAGGAGGACAAGGAGCAGCCTCCCGTCACCTCCGGCGGCCTGTTCA
>JAYVLW010000810.1:0-4390 GCA_043759315.1 Myxococcales bacterium | reverse complement strand
GCGGACCGATCGCGACGCGGGTACTCGCCGACGCCTGTGCGCGCGCCGACAGGACGAGGTCGTAGGCCTCTCCGGCGACCGGCGCCGTGATCGCGGTGGTCTCGGTGCACCGGAACGCGGTCGTGATCATCGTGGACAACCTCGCGCGACCCGATTGGCCCGCTCGATCTGCACCTGGCGACAGGCTACCGTGCTGAGGTGACCAAAGAGACGCCGTGGTGGAAGCGTACGCCCGTCGCCGCGCCCGATGCGCAGCGGGCGATCCGGCCACCGCCGGATGAGCCCGACGACGAGGATGTCGACGACAGCGACGACGACGACCTCGACGACGACGACGAGGGCGACGACGAGGGTGACGACGACCAGGCGGCGGCTGTCGTGCCGTCGTCCGCGACCGACCTCGCCGACGGCGAGTCGATGACGATGCAGGGCTCCGGCGCGCAGCCGTACACGCTGCGGAACGTCGGCGGCGTGTACTCGTGCTCGTGCCCGGCCTGGCGCAATCAATCGGCGGCGATCGAGCGCCGCTCGTGCAAGCACCTCCGGCGGCTCCGCGGCGACGCCGTCGAGACCGCGCGGGTCGGCACCGCCGCGCCCGTGCGCGCGACCCGCACCGCTCGCGCGGCCGGCGCCGCGACTCCGGGCCCGACCGCGGGCGTGACCGCCGCGCCTCCGATCCTGCTCGCCCACCCGTGGGACCACGTCGTCGACCTGACCGGCTGGTGGATGAGCGAGAAGCTCGATGGCGTGCGTGCGTACTGGGACGGCTCGCGGTTCCTGTCGCGCCTCGGCAACCAGTACCACGCGCCCGATTGGTTCATCGCCGGCCTGCCGCGGGGCGTGATCCTCGACGGCGAGCTGTGGGCGGGGCGGAAGAAGTTCCAGCGCGGCGTGAGCATCGCCCGGCGCCAGGACAAGAGCGACGACTGGCGCGAGCTGACCTACGTGATCTTCGATGCGCCCGCGCACGAGGGCCCGTTCGAGCAGCGCCTCCAGCACGTGCGCCAGCTCGTCGAGGCGAGCGGATCGGCGCACGCGGTGTGGCACCCGCACGAGCTGTGCACGGGCCTCGACCACCTGCGCGCGGAGCTCGCGCGCGTCGAGCAGCTCGGCGGCGAAGGGCTGATGATGCGGCAGCCGAGCTCGAGGTACGAGGTCGGGCGGTCGTGGACGCTGCGCAAGGTGAAGACGTTCCACGACGCGGAGGCGCGGGTGATCGCGCACGTCCGCGGGGCGGGTCGGCACGGCGGACGGCTGGGGTCGCTGCAGTGCGAGATGCCCGACGGCACGGTGTTCAACGTCGGCACCGGCCTCTCGGATGCCGAGCGCAACGATCCGCCCGCGATCGGCAGCATCGTCACCTACCGCTATCAAGAGCTCAGCAACGACGGGGTGCCACGGTTCCCCTCGTACGTCGGCGTGAGGCACGACGTGCCGTGGCCGCCCGCGGGCGCGACGGCACGCCCCCGCACCGCGAGCGCCGCAGCGCCGGCCCCGGCTCCGAACGCTCCGGCCACGCCGGCCGCCCCCGCCGCTCCGGCCGCGGCTCGTGCCCCCGGCCGTGCCGGGGCATCGACCACCGCTGCCCAGGGGAATCGCCGCACGTTCAGCTGCGGCGCCGCGACGTGGTCGATCGAGCTCGAGGGTCGATCGGTGACCATCCGGACCCACGCTCCGGATTCGACCACCACCCGCCATAGCCCGAGCTTCGTCGCCGCCTGGCGCGACGCGGATCGCCTGATCGCCGACAAGCTCCGCGACGGATACGTCGAGATCGTTGCGTGACCAATACCTAACGCGCCGCGGTTGAGGTTAGCCTCGCCACCCATGGCCGAAGAGCGCACGTACCTCGAGCTGTCCGAAGGTGATGCCGGTTCCCACAAGTTCTACGAGGTCGTCGTCGCCGACAAGACGCTGACCATCCGGTTCGGACGGATCGGAGACAAGGGCCAGACGCAGGTCAAGCCGTTCGCGAATCACGCCGCGGCCGTCGCCGAGGCGACGAAGAAGCTCAACGAGAAGCGCAAGAAGGGCTACGCCGAGGCGGTGATCGGCGAGCGCAAGAAGCGCACGGTGACCCGCCGCGAGGGCACCTCGCAGGTCGCGGCGAAGAGCGTCACCAAGGCTCCGGTGATCTGGCGGTTCACGCCCGCGTCGAGCCGCGCGTTCGGCATCTTCATCGACGAGGCGCGCTGCTGGATGGGCAACGAGTCCGGTGCCATCTACTCGCTCGATCACGACGGCAAGGTGCTCGATCAGTTCAAGCTCCCGGATGGCGTGAAGTGCATCGTCGCGGACGACGAGTGGCTGTACGCCGGCTGCGACAACGGCAAGGTCTACGATCTCGGCGGCAAGGTCCCGCGCGTCGCCTACGAGATCGCGGACGACATCGACATCTTCTGGCTCGACATCAAGGACGGCGTGCTCGGCGTCTCGGACGAGGCGGGCAACGTCGCCGTGTTCAACCACGAAGACGAATCGCAGTGGAAGAAGAAGTCGAGCGGCAGCGCGGGCTGGATGGTTCGCTGCGACGAGCTCGGCGTCTACCACGGCCACTCCGACGGCGTCACGATGTACGACTGGGAGGACGGCAAGAAGCTGTGGCACGCCAAGACCGAGGGCTCGGTGCTGTTCGGCTGGCAGGAAGAATCGATGGTGTTCGCCGCGACGTCGGCCAACAAGGTCCAGCGCTTCACCAAGCGCGGTAGCGATCCGAAGAAGTACACGTGCGACGCCAGCGTGTTCTCGTGCGCCGCTGCCGAGGACGGCAAGTACGTGTTCGCCGGCGACAACTGCTCCTCGGTGTACTGCTTCGACGAGGCCGGCGAGCGGCTGTGGAAGCTCAACACCGGCTGCGGCTCGGCATACTCGATGCAGTTCTTCAAGGGCCGTCTCTACATCGTGACCACGGATGGCAGCTTCGCCGCGATCGATGCGAGCGAGGCCGCGATCGCCGCCGCGAAGGCCGGCACCGTCCCGGAGGCCAAGTCGATCAAGGCGCCCAAGGGCAAGGCCGCCGAGCCGAGCGCCGAGGTCGAGACCACGCGCACCGCCGGCAGCGGCGTGATCGTCGAGTGCTACAAGGAAGGCTCGAAGGCCCGGATCCGACCGGTCTCGGCTGGCTACAACAAGAAGTGGAACGTGCAGTTCCCCAAGGAGCTGCGTGAGATCGGCGCGAAGTACGTCGTCGACGAGCTGCGCGAGAGCGGCTCCGGCGGCTTCTATCGCGCGCACGGAGCGATCCGGAAGCTCGCGGGCGGATGAAGCTCGTCAAGCAAACGAAGCTCGTCTTCTCCGAGGGCCGCAGCGACAAGGTCTACGAGGTCGATCTGTGCGAGGTGGGGACGAACCAGTTCGTCGTCAACTTCCGCTACGGCAAGCTCGGCGGCCCACTGAAGGATGGCTCGAAGACCGTCGCACCGGTCAAGCGCGACGAGGCCGATCGGGTGTTCGACAAGCTCGTGCGCTCGAAGATCGACTCGGGCTACGTCGACGCCGCCGCCGCACCTCCGGCGGCCGCTCCCCGCCCTGCCGCCGCGACGCCGGCGCCACCACCCGCGCCCGGCACCGTGCCGGTCAGCCGCGACCCGCGCGCGCAGAAGATCCTCGAGCGACTGTCGGCCACCGGCACCGACCGACGCTGGTTCCGCGGCACGACCTCGGTGTCGACGTGGCCGCTCGAGCGCGCGATCTGGCGCGCCGGTGAGCTCGGAATCAAGGAGGCGGAGCCTCAGCTGATCGCGCTGATCAACACGGCGACCTCGAGCGAGATCGCCGGCGGCGGCAAGGGGATGCGCGACTACTGCATCGCCTGGGCGCTCGGCCGCTGCGGCGGCGAAGCGGCCGCCCGCGCGCTCGGTGCTCTCTACGGAGATCGGCGAACGCCGGCGCACGTCAAGCGCGTCGCCGCGGAGTCGCTGCTGCTCCTCGGCGACGCGGCCTCGAACGAGGAGTTCAAGACCCACCACATCGACCAGCTGCCCGCGCCGCTGAAGGCAGCCGCGCACGGCGGCAAGCCCGACGCGTTCGCCGCCGCGCTCGACGCGTTCCCGCTCCACCAGCACGCGCCCGTGCTCCACGAGCTCTACCTCGTCGACACGCCGACCACGCGCCCCGCGTTCCTCGACGCGCTCGGCAAGGCGCCGCTCCGCGCGCCGCTGTTCCAGTCGCTCCGCTACATCTTCAAGGCAGCCGAGCTGCGCCGCGACGCCCGCGTGTTCGGGATCCTCGGCTACCGCTTCGAGACCACCGCCGCCAACTACAAGCGCGGCTATCGCCATCGCCAGGAGGCGTATGGCTCGGCGACCCGGCTGTACCTGCGCCGCCGGATCTGGCGCGTGCTGCGGCGGATGGGCCAGGCCGGCGATCCCGACTACGTGAAGCTCGCCGC
>JAYVLW010000809.1:0-3043 GCA_043759315.1 Myxococcales bacterium | reverse complement strand
CTACCTCGCGTATCCGAGAGTACGAATACGTGCCCGGCCGGAACGATCCACGAGCCCGCCGTCGGCTCGGGCGAGGGCACCGTCAGATACGAACGGTCTCCGAGGTGCTCGCGAACGAGCCCGTGCTCGACGACCTCCGTCATGAGACGAGCTCCGTCGACGGAGATGCCTTGCGCATCCTCGGTCACTGTCTGCCCTGCGCGGGCAATCAGACGCCCGACAGCGACACCATCCGCGGTGGCGTACACGATCAGATCGCCCGGCGCGGCAGCGGGAGGGAATGCCGCTCTCCCGAGGACCAGCCAGTCTCCCTTGCGCACCGTAGGTTCCATCGCGCTCGTTGGCGCTTGCGCAAATATGACAAGCTCCCGGATCAGGGTGCCGAAGACGTCGGTCATGGAGTAGAGCGGGACTGTCGTCTCGAGCGTTCCGTCGGCGACGCGTGCGGCCAGCTCTCGGAGGTTCGGAAATCGAGCGGTCGCGTTATTCACCGCGGCGACGAAGTCCGTCGCCCCGCGACCAAGGCCGTGGAGACGAATCTTCACGACCATATCCTTCATCATTGCGTCGACGAAGATTGGATGCCCAGGCGGACCGAGCGTGGTTGCGTTGCAGACTGAGATGTCCTGCGATACGTGGCACGAATTCAGAAGCGCGACGGCGGCGGCGTTCGGCGCTGCCATCGGCAGTGCAGACACGTCTCGCTCGATGGTGATGCCGTCCTTTCGATCGCGCATGGTGAAGCCGAGCCGGCCGAGCCGATCTATGGCGCGATTGCCGAGGTAGCAGAACAGTGCGTCTGTGGTGAGCGCACCGTCGATCTCGGCGCGAACGCGAAACGGCTCGCCGATCGCGATACGCGCGCCTCGCAGCGCATGAACCTGAATGCCGCAGTCGGACAGCGATTTGTTCGTAGCTGGAAAGCGGCCAGCAGCCAGACTTGTCAGCCAGAAGGCAAAGTCGCCCTGCTGAAGACTGATGAACGTGTACGAGCGCGGTCTGTCCCCAACCGCGAGCAGGATCGGATCGTAGTAGACGTCGCGTGGATGCTTGGGTTGTGAGCATGCGCCGAGGAGACTCAGCGCGACGAGCAATGCGCACGTCATCGACAACAACGCCCTCACGCTATGAACGTACCGGCGACGCCCACGACTCGCAACGTGATTGCTCGCGCGATAGAGCCCGCTGACGTTCATCAGCGGGCCTGGTCGCATCGCGTTACGCGCATAGCGCATGCGCATGGCGACCGGTGCTGGCCGCGCCGTGGTCGTCGCACACCGCGAAGCCGTGCCTCTAGTCCCAGCGGATCTGGTCGTAAGTGGCGCGCAAGCGCGCGCCCTTCTGCGGATCGACGGCGGCGACCCACGCGATTCGACCGCGCAGATGAGCGCGAAAGTCCGCGTGTGCCTCGCGGTTCTGCGCGGCGGGCCCCGAGCGAACGCAGTTGTGGAGGATCGCGCGGAGCCGTTCGATCTCGGCGCGCGGCACACCGAGCTTGTCGTTGACGACGAGGCCGGTGATGCGCTGGCAGTGCGCGGCGGTCATCACGCGTGTCTTGCGATAGTTGAGCGCGAAGCCTTCGTCGATTGCGATCGCTCCGAGTCGCGCGATCAGCGACGGTGCCGCGCGGACCAGGGCGTGGTTGCCGGAGATCACCAGGTCATCCGCGTAGCGCGAATAACGCGCGCCGATGGCCGTCGCGAGCGCGCTGACCCGAACGTCGAGGCGATACGCGGCGAGGTTCGCGAGTGCACCGGATGTGGGTGCGCCCTGCGGGAGATGCGGCCGCGCGAGCCGCGCGAGGTCGTCGGCGATCGGGCCGGAGGCGTGCGAACCGCGCGGCAGCGTGGGATGGGTGGCGAGCACGGCAGCCGGCGTGCGGTGCGTGCACAGCACCGCGAGCGCACCGGCGACGCCGCGCGGGTAGCCCGCGGTGCGGAACAGCCCGGCGACGCGTGCGCGAACCACCGACGAGAAGAACGCCTGCAGGTCGACGCGCACCACCACCTCGCGCTGCACGTGGTGTGCGGCGAACGCGAGCACGGAGCGCCGGGCGCGGAAGCCGTACGCTGCATCGTGCGGCGGGATGTGCGCGAGGATGCCGTCGAGGATGTTCCGCTGCACCGTGCGCAGTCGCCACTTTGGCGCTTCGACGAGTCGGTGGCCGCCGAGCGGCTTTGCGATCCACGCGTAGCGATAGTGCGCGGCCCGCTGCTCGCGATGCGGGCGCAGATCGGTCAACGCGGCGAGCGTCGGGCGATCGATGCCGAGCCACATTGCGAGCTCGCCCGCGGTCGCGAGTGCGGGCACGTGCCACGGCGACTCGGTCATCTCCGGTGCGGGCGTAGCGAAGTGCACCACGTGCAGGCGCTGGCGTGTTGCATCGGTGAACGACTCGCGGCTGGAGACGAACGCTGTCAAGTCGTCGAGGTCGGTGGGGCGCTCGGGATACTTGGCCCGCGCAGACCGGGCGAGCGACAGCATCCACGCTCGCGGCGCGCCGATCGTGCTCTCGAGGCGATCGCGCATCGCGGCCATGTCCCACGGTCCGTCGAGGAGGGCCGCGGCGAGTGCCCGCGCGAGGACATCGTGCGGAGTCATGAGTGTGCGGCGACGCTACCGACCGGTCGCGTCGTGCCAGGCCGGTGCTGCGTGAAGCGCAGTCCAGGGCCGAGCGTTGCCATGTCCGTCTGAATGATCATCCCCGCGGTAACCGCGGAGAGGTGGTCGACCATCTCGCGATAGCTCCCACCAGCTCGGGACCGCCGCCGCACAGCCGAAACCTACTCCACTTCGACGAGCGCCGCGAGCATTCGCAGCGACGCCTGCCCGCCGAGCTCGTTGTCCTGCGCGCGACACCGCTCGGAAGGTTCTCGGCGAGGCCGTGGAGATCGGTACCACTCGCCCGCCGCAAGGCGCCTTCACGCGCCGCGTGATCCTGGAGGTGCTCGTCGCCGGCTATACTGCGCCGCATGCCCCCTCGCGATGAAGACAAGACGGCGCGCCAGATCGCGCGCAGCAAGGTGAAGCGCGACGGGGATCG
>JAYVLW010000808.1:0-2835 GCA_043759315.1 Myxococcales bacterium | reverse complement strand
TTGAACGCGCACATCACGTTCTTGAGCTTCATCTCGATCGCCGCGTTGCGTCGGTCGTCGTCGGAGCGCGCGGCGTGCATGGCCTCGACCGTCGTGCCGAGGCCGCGCCTCCACGCCGGATAGGCCGCCACGAACTGCTCGCGGACCTCGGCGTTCGCCGGGAGCTTCAGCCACTCCGCGACCGTGACGGCCTCGCCCTCGGTGACCAGCACGGGTGCGACGCAGCACGAGCTACAGCCGGCGGAGCACGCGATGTAGTGACCGGCGGCGGTGGCGGCCCGCGTACGGTCCTCGATCGCGTCATCGAGCTCGCCATGCATGACCATGACGAGGCCCGCGGCGTCGGCGGGCTGGACCACCGGGAGACGGACCCGGCCCTGGCTACGGATCGCGGAGCCCAGCTGGCCCGCCACCTCCCCCAGGCGCTCTGGATCGCGGGTGATCGGCACCGCGTCACGGTATCACGCGGTGTCACATCGGGCGCTCGACCTCCACTACAGTAGCGGTGATGAACACGACGAGCGCCCTCCTCGCCCACATCGATATCCCGCCGCGGCTGCTCGCCTCGTTGATCGTGCTGGGCATCGTGCTGGTGATCTGGTTCTTCAAGGCGGTGCTCAGCAGCGGCACCACGGTGTCGCGAGCCGGGGCGCCGACGTGCACGACGTGCGGGCAGCAGGCGCACTGGTTGACCCCGCAGAACTTCTGGAACTGCATGCGCTGCAACAAGCCGGTGCAGCCGGGAATGCCGGGACAGCCGCCCGGCCAGCAGCCGATGCCCGGCCAGCAGCCGATGCCCGGCCAGCCCTCGAACAACCCCTACACGGGTCAGCCGATCCAGCCACAGATGCAGCCTCCGCCGGGACCGACCTGCGCGACGTGCGGCGGCCCCGGACGCTGGCTCGCCGAGGCGAACGCATGGGGTTGCGACCGCTGCCGCCAGCTCATCCAGCCGCGCTAGCGATCGCCACCAGCATCGCGAACCGCAGCGCACGGCCGACGAACACCAGCACCACGAACGTGCGCGCGTCCACACCGAGCACGCCCGCGGCGGTGGAGATGATGGAGAACGGCGGCAGACCGAGCACCGCGCTCGCGAACAGGAGCAGCCGTGGTGCGCGGTCCCAGCGTGCGATCCAGCGGCGCACGCGATCGAGGCGCGCACCGGCCGCGCGACTCGCGACGTAGATCGGCAGCTTGCCGACCACCTGCCCTGCCGCCGCGAGCACGACCACGACCGGCAGCGCTGCCGGCGGTGCGTAGAGCACGATGCCGACCAGGACCACGTCGATCGCGACGAACGGCAACACGCTCGAGATCGCGGCGACCGCGAACGTCCCGGCGTAGATGCCGAGCACCGCGAGCACGTCTTGCGCGGTCATCCGATCCGGCGATACACGGCCGGCGCCGCGGCAGCGCCGATCGCATCGAGCACCGTGACGGCGGCGACCAGACCGAGGCCCCGCAGGCGCGGTCCCCGGCGCAGCGCGGCCCACGTCCCGGTGATCGCCCGGAGGCCGAGGACCGCGAGCGCCGGGAGGCGGCCGAGCCTCTCCACGATCGGGAGCGCGGCCGGCGCGTAGGTCGCGACCACGTAGGGGAGCAGCGAGACCGTGTCGGCGCCCTTGAGCAGGCGGACCTCGAGCCACTCGGCGACATCCTCGGGCCACGCATGCGTGACGCGCGCGTCGGCGGCGAACTGGATGGCGACCTGCTCGACCAGGAGCTGGAGACCGAGTACCTGGCACTGGCCGTGGAACATCGGCTCGATCGTCGGATAGCGACGCTGCGCGAAGACTTCCCGCGCGAACGCGACGTTGTTCGCGAAGAAGTTCCGGACGCGGCCGGTACCGCGCTCGAAGTACGGAAAGTCGATCTGGTTGGCGAGCGCGGCGAGCTCGCCGGGATACGACGTCATCCCCGCGGCGACCTTCGCCTCGCCGTCCGTGACCGGACGGATCAGGGACGCGAGCCAGGTCTCCGAGGGGGCACAGTCGCCGTCGAGGAACGCGACGATGTCGCCGGTGGTGGCGTCGAACCCGCGGTTCTTGTGCTCGTAGTAGCCGGCGTCCTCGGGAAGCGCGACCCAGGTGATCCGCCGCTCCAGCGTGCGCTCGATCGAGCCGCGCGCGCGATCGCCGAGCCCGCGGTGGGTGATCGCGACCTCCGCGTCGGCGGCGGCGACCTGCGGCGCGAGGCGATCGACCAGGTCCCACAGACCGCGCTCCACCCGCGCGGGGTCGTCGCCGAGGTTCCAGCTCTCGATCATCACGGACACGCTCACGACGCCGCCTCGATCGCGCGGGGGCGCACGGCACCGCGATAGAGGTCGACGGTGGCGCGCACGGCCTGCGAGAGGTCGTAGCTCAGCGCGTGCGCCCGGGCCGCGGCGCCCATCCGCGCGCGCCCGAGCGGATCCGAGAGCTGCCGGATCACCGCGGCGGCGAACGCGCCCGGATCCTTCGCGTCGACGACGTCGCCGGTCTCGCCGGCGATCACGTGCTCGTGGGCGGCCCCCGCGGCGGCGACCACGCTCGGCAGACCGCTCGCGGCGGCCTCGACCACCACGTTGCCGAACGTCTCCGTCTCGCTGGGGAACGCGAACACGTCGGCCGAGGCGAACAGCGTGGCGAGCTCCTCGCCGTACGCGGGTCCGTGCGCGATCACCCCGGGGCGCTGCACCATGTGGCGCAGCGGGCCATCGCCGACCACGCACAGCCGCGCGTCGGGGTGCGCGCGCTGCACGATCTCCCAGGCGGCGAACAGCGTCTCGAGGTTCTTCTCCCGCGACAGCCGGCCGACGTAGAGCACGGTCGGCGAGGTGAACCGCGACCG
>JAYVLW010000807.1:0-4607 GCA_043759315.1 Myxococcales bacterium | reverse complement strand
CGGCAACCGCATCCTCCGCAACCGAGCCTGGCGACGACATCGTCGCCGGCGCGCCAAGGTCGAACATGCGATCGCTCGCCTCAAGAACTGGCGTGTCCTTCGCGATCACCGGCGACGTGGGTGTCACCTCGCGGACACGGTCGGGGCCGTCGCCGTTCTTCACAACCTCCACGTCGACGAGTTGCGGGACAACCCTTAGTACCAGTGGTGCTTCTGCCAGAACCGCTGCGCGCCTGCCCACGAGCCGTACCGGTCGTGCACGTAATGGCTCGCCGCGGCGTACTGCTTGTCGAAGCTCGTCGACTCGAAGTCCTTGCCCATGTACTGCTTGCGCGTCGACTTGATCATCTGGAACGCGCCGAACGCGGACGAGTGATTGCCGCGCGTGCCGTCACCGCGCCCCTGCGCGTGCAGGTGGCCCGCGGTCGTGCTGCCGCCGGACTCGTGCTGCATGATGAAGTTGGCGGCGGCGGAGAGTCCGCCGAACGCGGTGTCGAGCTGGTCGTCGGTGAGGATCTCGAACGTCTCGGTCAGCATTGCCGTGCTCCTGGTTGGTTGGCTGTTGATGACCACATCTGCATTGGTGATGCCACGCGCGGGGTGCATCCCGCGGTGACCAGGTCGTCTTCCGCGGTCGACGGTGGGATGCGCATGACGTGAACGCCGACTGCAAGCCAGCTCGCAATGCGCGCGCGCGTGCGAGGACGACAACGCGCCGAACATCCACCGCGATGGCAAGCGAGCTGGCCAGTCGCGGCAGGAGCCCTAGCCGCCGTGCGCGCCGAACCGCTTCGCGAGCGTCGCACCCAGCACGGTCGAGATCCGCGGCGCCATCCGGGTCAGCGCGTGGATGGCCCACGCATCGCGGCCGACGGTCTTGACCGCGGGGTTCGTGCGCACTGCGTCGACGATGGTCTTCGCGACGAGCGACGGCGGCGCCCCGCCCTTCGTGAACGCGGACTGCACCTTGCCCCTGCGCTCGGCGACCTGGCCGCTCATCCGGCTACCATCGATGATCGAGGTGTTGATCATGCCCGGGCAGATCGCGGTGACGCCGATCTTGTGAGGCACGAGCTCGGCGCGCAGCGACTGCGACAGGCCGAGCACGGCGAACTTGCTCGCGACGTACGCGGTGACCTGCGGCGCCGGGTAGATGCCGAGGATCGAGGAGACGTTGATCACGTGCCCACCGGTGCCGCGCTCGACCATCGCGGGGATGAAGAAGTGGCAGCCGTGGACCACGCCCCTGAGGTTCACCCCGAGCAGCCAGTCCCAGTCGTCGAGCGAGGTATCGAGGAAGGTACCGCCGACGGCGACGCCGGCGTTGTTGACGATCACGTCGGCGGCGGCGACCTTCGCGTGCACCGCGGCGGCGAACGCGGCCATCTGCGCGCGATCGGAGACGTCGACCTTCTGCACGAGGAGCGCGCGATCACCGAGCTCGGCGGCGACCGAATCGAGGCGGCTCTGATCGATGTCGCTCGCGACGATGCGCGCGCCCTCGGCGGCGAAGGCGAGCGCGGTGGCGCGGCCGATGCCGCTGCCCGCGCCGGTGACGACGACGACCTTGTTCGTGCTCTTCATGCGGCCTCCGGGAGCGCCATCCCGCGGGCGGCGAACCAGGTCGAGGCGAGGTGCGCATCGTCGTTCTGACTCGGATGGAAGTCGCGCCGGAGATACTCGCGGATGCCGCGGAGGAACACGCGCTGGATGATGGGGTCCTCCTTGCGGAGCTCCCGGAGCTGGTTCCGCGTCGCGCGCCACGACAGCTTGTCCTGGCGCATCAAGGTCACCGTGCCCCACAGCCAGAAGCCGGAGAGCGTGACGGTGGCGTAGACGAGGCCGAGGATTCGCAGCCGATACGAGGGGTCGATGGTCTGGAGCACGTCGAAGGCGACGGACTTGTGCTCGATCTCCTCGGCGGCGTGCCAGGCGAGGAGCTGCTGCATCTCGGGCGCCGCCTGATCGAGCGCGCCGCGCGTGAACGCGCCCTCCGCCATGATCGCGGTGAAGTGCTCGGCGGCGGCGGTCGCGGCGAGCCGCAGCTTCGGTGGCGTGCGTGCCTCGAGCCACGACGACAGTCGCTTGTAGCTGTCGAGAAACTGGTCGATCTCGTAGCCCTGCTGGCGGAGGATGGCGTTGAACTCGTCGTGCGCGTGGGCATGACGACCCTCCTGCCCGAAGAAGCCCTTGATCTGCTGGCGCAGCTCGGGGTCCTCGATCTGGTCGAGGAAGTACTTCACCGAGCGCACGAAGAACCGCTCGCCGTGCGGGAACAGCATGTTGACGCCGTTCGAGATCGCCGTCGCCACGGAGCTGTTCGCCATCCAGCGCCGCGGCACCTTCGAGAAGTCCACGTCCAGATCGCGAGGGACGATCGCCTGAGGCATGACCCCAGCCTAACCCGTATTGACCCGAAGTCAATAGTCTACCGGGAGCGGAACGATTCCGCTATGATGGTGCCGTGCCCCCAGGACGCGCCACCAAAGCGATCCGCCGCGCCGTTCGTGGCCGGCCGCGTCGCGTCCGTCTCGACAACGATCAGCGACGCGCTCAGCTCCTCGGGCTCGCGAAGTCCGCGTTCTCCGATCGCGCGTACGACGACGTCTCGATCGACGATATCGCGCGCGAGGCGAAGATCTCGAAGGGCCTGCTCTATCACTACTTCCCGACCAAGCGCGATCTGTACGTCGCCGGCCTCCGCGAGATCGCGAACGACCTCGTCACCGCGGTCACCAGCATCCGTGGAGATCTCGCGCCGATCGATCGCGCGCGCGCCGGCCTCGACGCCTACCTCGATCACATCACGCGCCACAACCGCGCATACGTGTCGCTGATGCGCGGCGGGATCGGGAGCGATCCGGAGGTCGCGGAGGTCGTCGAGAGCGTGCGCGGCAAGATGTTCGACACGTTCCTCAAGGACCAGCCGTTCGCGCCGCTGCTCGCCGGCAACCCCCGGTTCGAGACCGCGATCCGCGGCTGGATCGGCTTCGTCGAGGGCGCGGTGATCGACTGGTGCGTCCAGCCGAAGCTCGATCGCACCGAGCTGCGCGAGCTGCTGGTCGCGATCCTCGGATCGATCCTGACCGTCGTCTCGCCGCCGGTGTTTCGACCGACGTAGCTACGCGAGATCGAACACGAGGACCTCGGCGTCCTCGATGCTCTTGATCGCCAGCTCGCCCGCGCCTTCTGCCGACAGGCCGTCGCCGGCGACGAGCCTCTCGCCGTTGACCTCGACCGCGCCACGCGCGACCTGCACCCACGCGTAGCGCTTCGGGGCGACGACGTGCGTCGCGGACTCGCCCGGCGCGAGCAGGCCGGCGGAGAGCGTGGCGTCCTGGTGGATCGTGATCGAGCCGTCGCGGCCATCGGGCGAGGCGACGAGGCGGAGCTTCCCGCGGCGCTCCTCGGTGGTGAACGCCTTCTGCTCGTAGCCCGGCGCGTGCCCCGCCCGATCCGGCACGATCCAGATCTGGAAGAAGTGCACCGGATCCGCCTTCGATGCGTTCATCTCGGAGTGCGAGACGCCGGTGCCCGCGGACATCCGCTGGACGTCGCCCGGCTTGATCACCGCGCTCGTCCCCGTGGTGTCCTTGTGCGCGAGCGCGCCCTCGAGGACGTAGCTGATGATCTCCATGTCGCGGTGACCGTGACGGGGGAACCCACCACCGCCGGCGACGCGATCCTCGTTGATCACGCGCAGCGCGCGGAAGCCCATGTGCTTCGGGTCGTAGTAGTCCGCGAAGGAGAAGGTGTGGAAGCTGTTGAGCCAGCCGTGATCGGCGTGGCCGCGTTCGTTGCCCCGGCGGATCTGCGTGTTCATGGCGAACACGGTAGGGCTCCGTGGGTCCTGTCACAACCGGGTGATCTGGGAACAGTCCTTACCCGCGCTCGAAGACGAGCGGCAGGGTGACCGCGCTGGCGCCGCGCTGGGGCCCGAACCGCCACCCCCCGATCGCTCCACGGATCTTGCGGACCAGCGCCGCGCGCGCGCGGTCCAGGGCGCGCGGGACGCGGGTGGTATCGGAGAGCGCCCGCACGCGACGGACGGTTCCGCGACGATCCACGTCGAATGCGACGCTGTAGAGGCCCGCGATCGGGAGGTCTCCGAGCCAGCCGCCGAGCGCGCCCGTGAGATCGGCGATGCGCTGGGCGAGCGCGCGCGCGGCGAGCGGGCCCTGCACGAACGGCCGCGGCTGCACGAACCAGCCGTGGATCACGAGGCGACCCTCGCGCGGATCGTGCGTGCCGGTGACCTGACGAACCCCGTGCGGGATCCTCGGATCGAATACGGTGAGCCGCGAGAACTTCGGTTCGATCGCGCGGATCAGCTCCCCCTCCTCGACCCCGCGCACGGAGGCGAAGTCGTGCCAGAAGTCGAGCACGTCGTCTCGGAGCAGCAGCGTCTCGCCGCCGCGGAACGCCCGCCCCCGCCAGTTGGTCAGCGAGAACACGAACGCCCAGGGGCCGTGCGGGAGATCGCCGTGCAGCTCCTGACGACAGCCCTCGACGTAGAGCGAGAGCCACGGCGGCGAGATGTCGTGACAGCCGAGCGTGGCGCGGCCCCACGCGACGAGGCGGTTGTGGAACTGCGCGTAGAGCTGCTT
>JAYVLW010000806.1:0-7131 GCA_043759315.1 Myxococcales bacterium | reverse complement strand
CCGTCGCGCGCGGGCCTGACGCTGACGGAGGGCAACCGCACGCTGCACGACAGCGGCTGGGGCGTGGCGACCACCGCGGCGCTCGCGGTCGATACGCTCGCGCTGGCGTTCCCGAGGTTCAAGCTCGGGTTCCGCGCCGAGCTCGGTTACACGCTGACGAGCAAGCTGGATCTCGCACCGTCGGAGGCGAACGACTCGAGCATGATCCAGCTCGAGATGTCGCAGGCGTCGCTCGGGCACCTCGACGTTGGCGGGAAGTTCTTCTCGCTGACGATGCTGAGCCAGTTCTGAAGGCGCAGCGTCGCGCGGGTCAGCGCCGGCGGGTCTTCGTGGTCGTCCGCGGCTTGAGCGTGGGCCGGTCGCGGCGGCCGCGGCCGGTGTGCTGCGGCGAACCATCGAGCTCCGCGGGCCACGTGACCTCGGGGAGCGGGAACGCGGGACGGGCGAGCAGGTAGCCCTGGCCGAACCGCGCGCCCGAGGCGATCACGGCGCGGAGCTCGTCGACGGTCTCGATCCCCTCGGCGACGACGACGGCGTCGAGCTCGTTGCACAGAACGACGATCGCGCACACCAGCTTGAACAGGCGGGTGTCCTGCGTCAGGCCGGCGATCAATCCGCGGTCGAGCTTGACCACGCGCGGCTGCAGGTCGGCGATGTACTTGAGGTTCGAGTAGCCAGCGCCGAGATCATCGACCACGAGGTAGACGCCGCGGTCGCGGACCTCGCTGAGGATCGTCTGGCACAGGTGGAAGTGCGACAGCGGCACGCCCTCGGTGATCTCCAGATACACGTCGCGGTCGTGCATGAAGATCGGATCGTTCGGCTGGATGATCCACCGCTCGTTGAGCTCGGCGGGATGGATGTTGATAAACAGGGGGAAGTCGGGGCAGCCCTCGAGCGACATCTCGCGCAACATGCGGCCGAGCTCGCCCGTGCACGAGTGCTCGACGGCGGCGTCGAACAGCGCGGGCGGCGATGTGAACTCGGGCGCCTTCGAGCGCACCAGCGCCTCGTACGCGAACACCCGGCGCGTGCGGAGGTCGACGACGGGCTGATAGACCATCCGCACCGCTCTCTCCTCGAGGACGCGGCGGATCGCATGCGTGGCAGGAGGCGGGCCGATGAGCTCCGCGATCGGGGGCATGAGGGTGGTACGCTTCACCGGGAGGCGGCCATCATAACCGATCCGGCGCCGCTACTCGGCGAGCGCGCTGTCGAGCTTGGCCAGGACCAGCTGATCGGACCTGTCGGCCTTGTCGTACCCGCGACCCAGGGCCTTCAGCTCGTCCCGCGTGGCGCCCAGGCCCACCATCGACTCGATCGCGGCTGCTCGGGCCTGCCAGCTCGTGGCGCGGTCCGTGATCACGCCGGTCATCACGGCCTTGACCTCGGCGGGCTCGAACCAGGTCGCCTGGCGCTTCCACGCCGCGAGCTTGTCGAGGTCGGCCTCGTGCGAGTAGTAGCAGAACGCCGACATCACCTGCCACGGCGGCGAGTGCTCGCTGCGGGGCTGCGTTCGCAGCCGCGCCAGGAACAGGCGGTACGCTGCCTCGTTCGCGGTGTCGAACGCGGGCTGGTTGTGGAACATCGCGACGACACCCTCCATGCACGCGGCGTAGAGCTCGGGGTCGTCGGTGTTCGCGGTCACCGTCGCGTAGAACGGGACCCACAGGGGATTGCCGAGCTTCCCGCCGGCAGCACACGCGGCGCGACGGAGGACGGGATCCGGATCGCGCTCGGCCATCGCCAGCACGCGTTCGGCGGCGCCGGGGAGCGAGCGGCTCGCGGGGAGCGTGAGCGCCGCGAGGGCCTGGGCGCGAACGTCCGCGACGGGGAACTGGGTGGACTCGAGGAGGAACGCGCCCACGCGCGGATACTTCGCACCCTCGGCGGCCAGGATCCGGATCATCGCCTCGCGCACGTGCGCATCGGGCTCCTTGCGGGCGGCATCGACGATCGCATCGCGGCTCGCGCGATCCGTTCCGAGCATCGCCGCCGCCTCGAGGCGCACCGCGGGCGCGCGATGCGCGAGCAGCTTGCCGCCGAGTGCGAGCGAGAGCTCGTGGGCGCCGCTGGGTTGTGCGAGCTCGGTGGCGAGGCGCTCCATCGCCGGGCACGTGGAGGTGATCTGGTAGCCCTCGAGATCGCAGCTCTCGAGATCGGCGACGAGCTTCTCGATCCCGGAGGGCGCGCGCCGCGGCTCCACCACCTTCCGCGCCGTCGACGTCCCCGGACCCTGCGGATCCTCGACCTTCGCACAGCCCACCAGGGCCACGACCACCGCCAGAAGATGCTTCACGGGGGCCTTGTAGTCACCGAAGGGGTCCGAATTCAAGCGCAAAACCGAGTACGCTGGCCCGTCGCGACATGATCAAGGCTGTGCTGCGCACCGAGCTGCTCGCCGTCCTCGAAGCCGCTCTCGCGACGGCCCGCGCGGCCCACGCGGCGGCGATCGAGGGCGCGACCCACGCCGAGGCCAAGGCCGAGAACGACAAGGACACCCGCGGCCTCGAGCAGAGCTACCTGGCGCGCGGGGTGGCCCAGCGGGTGGTCGATCTCGAGAACGGCCTCGCCGACGTGACCCGACTCGAGCTGCGCACGTTCGGGCCGCATGACCCGGTCGCGATGAGCGCGCTCGTCACCGCCGACGAGGATGGCGAGAGGCACCAGTTCTTCGTCGCACCGGCCGGCGGCGGGAGCGTGCTCGCCAGCGGGGTCCAGGTGCTGACCACCTCGTCGCCGCTCGGGCGCGCGCTCCTCGGCAAGCGCGAAGGCGACGAGGTCGAGCTCAAGCTCCCGGGGAAGACGCGCACGCTCGTGATCTCGGCGATCAGCTGATCCCCTGATCATCCAGCTCGGCACCTACCCGAACAGCCGGCGCGCGGGCGCCTCGCGATGGTTCTGTTGTACTGCATGGACGAGACCACTCCCAACCAGACGACGGAGCTTCAGACGCTGCTCGCCCGGGCCGCGGAGCTCGCCGCCAAGCACGATGTCGATTCCGCCGAGTTCATGAGCGCGGCGTGGAACGCGATCCTCGACGCCCATCCGGGAATGCGCGAACAACTCGCCGAGAAGGAGCTCCGCGGTCAGCTCAAGAAGCTGCGCAAGCAGGGCCTGATCGGCCTCGCGTAGCGGTCAACCGGCGAAGTTCTCGGCGCTCGCGAGCGCCGCGACCACCACGGCGCCGAGGTACGAGGCGAGGCCGGCGACCACGAAGACCGAAGCGACCGAGAGCATGCGCTGCTGGCGATTGCGTCGCTCGATCACCGCGATCGCGGTGTCGACGAGGTCATCGCGCAGCTCCTGGTGACCGTGAGGCCGCAGAGGCCGACGAGGACCTGCGCGTAGGTCTTGACGGTGCCGATCTGGCTCGACAGGTGATTGACGAGGTCGGCGTCGCGCCCGGCGTAGAGGGCATGTAGCCGGCGAGCCTCGTCCTGGACGTCCACCGCGCCTGACTATCGCAGGTTGCGGGTCGATGATCCTCGGTCGCGCATCCTGGCGGGCGGATTCGGGCGATAATCGCAACGGTGAGGGTCGCCGCGCTCGCCGCGCTCGTGGTGCTCGGTAGTGCCGGGTGCGATGCCGTGTTCGGTCTCGAACGCGATGACAGCAAGCCCTGGCTGGACGGATACGCGTTCCGCAAGCGAATCACGATCACGCCCAACGTCGCGACCGATCTCGTCGACGTGCCGATCAGCGTGGCCACGGCGGTCGCTCCCGAGCTGATGTCCGGGGCGCGGGCCGATGGAACGGACCTCGTGTTCACGGCGGACGACGACGACACGATCCTCGACTACGAGATCGTCGACTACGACTCAGCCACGGGAGCCCTCGATGCCTGGGTCCGGATCCCTGCGCTCCGCGGGCAAGCAGCCACCGAGCTGTCGCTCTACTACGGCGGGCCAATCCGAGCAGCCGTCGCGAGCGCGACCTGGCCGTCGAGGTGCGCCCTCGTCTGGCACCTCTCCGGCACCACGACGACCGAACACGACAGCACGACCAACGCCCACCATCCCAGCGGAGTGCTCGCTCCGCCGCGCGTGGCCGGCATCGCGGGGTACGCGCGTGATCTCGCTCCCGCGAGCAGGCTCGCGATCCCATCGGTGGGCCTCGACTTCGCGACCGTTTCGTTCGGCTTCTCGATCTGGGTCCGGATCGCCCAGACGCTCGGTAGCTACGATAGTCCGTTCTATCGGGGCGGCTCGTCCGCGACCAACGAGGGCTACTCCTTGCTCCTCGGTACCAGTGATTGGCAGGCGGAGCTGAGCAACGGCACCGGGACGAACCTCGTGATCTCGGTCGCGCCACAGCCCGTCATCGATCGCTGGACCCAGCTCGCGGTGATCGTCGACCGCGAGGCGCTCGCGTTCCGGGGTTATCGCGACGGCGTCGAAGTTGCCTCCGTGCCCCTCGCCCCGACCTTCGGTTCGATCGGAGGTCCGGGCCGCGAGCTCGAGCTCGGATCGCTCAGCTATCCGTTCCAGGGGACGATCGACGAGGTGCGCATGTACAGCGGTGCGCCACCGCCAGCCTGGTTCACCGTCGAGTTCGCGAACCTCACCGATCGCGCGCGGTTCATGCAGATCGGCGCCGAGGAGGCTCGCTGAACCACACCGCCGGCACGGGGATCCTGCCGGAGCTGACTTGCTGATTCAGCGTGGGGCGCCGGGTAATCGACTCAGCTCGGCTTCATGTTCACGCGCGCCCAGTCGGCAAAGCTGGTGAAGCCTCCCGGCACGAGCGCGTTGGCGGCAGCGATGTGGGCCTCGTGCTTCGGGCCGAAGTAGGTGTGCGCGGCGAAGTACTCGAACATCTCGCGCATCTCGTGGGCCCCTGGGTAGAACCCGTCGTACGCCGCAGCGGGAACCTGCAGCACCGCCAGCTGGTGACCGAGGCCATTCAGCGTGTTGACGATATCGTTCCACGAGTAGACGCCGCCACACACCGAGAGCGTGCTGCCGTTGGCGAGCTTGTCGCCCGCGCTGAACGCGGCCGAGACCGCGCGACCGACCTCGGTGACGTCACCCGCGTGGATGACACGGGCGGCCGGATCCATGGGAACGGCCCAGCCGCGGGCTCCCGTCGGCAGCGGCTGCGGGCCCATCACCGACGTCAGGTTCTGGAAGTAGAACGGTGCCTGAACGAAGGTGTACCGCGGGAAGCCCGCGGCACGAACCGCGTCATCGACGCGCGCTTTGGCCGAGAAGTGAACGACCTTGGTGCGTCCACCGCTGATCTCCTCGGAGTTGGGCAGCGACGACCAGATCAGGTGTTCCACACCGGCGGCGCGTGCGGCCTTGACCGCGCCGGTGCCGACCTCGGTCTCTCGCGCGCTGACGTTCGGGTCCCAGAAGTTGGTCACGATGAACGCCCCGTGCGCGCCGGCGAAGGCCGCGCCGAGGCTGCTCGGCTCGAGCAGATCGCCCTTCACGACTTCGACCCCGCGGGCGGTGAGCGCGCGAGCGGCTTCGCTCGTCGGGTTGCGACTCGCCACGCGCACCGCGAACTCGCCTTTGGCGAGTAGCGCGTTGACGACGCCCCCTCCCTGAAATCCTGTTCCCCCGATGACGGTGATCACTTGCTTGCTCATCTGTGTCCTCCTAACGTGAGATCCGTTCGTGTGTTCATGAGGACCCTGCCCCAGGCGCGAACCTCGCTGATCGGCTAAGGAGTGTCCCATAAAGGAACGAGCCACGTAGGCCGCTTCTTCAGGGACATGTCGGTTCGCCATCGTGCCCGCCCTGACGTGGTCTGGCCGACGCCAGGCTCATTCAGAATAGGACTCGTGGCCGTGCCAACGATTCGCCGAGCCACCGCGACGGAGTCGGGTGTGGACGTCGACCACGCGAGGAAGCATCCCTCGCGCGCCGAGCGGTCGGTTGACTCGGACGGGGTGCCTTGCCACCCCTGATACGGATCGGATCGCTCGAGCAGACCTGCGATCTGCTCGAGGGCCGTGCGCGTCGCATCGTAGTCGACGAACGCGGACGTGCCTGGGTCATGTGAGGTGATCACGAACGACGCGAGGACCGCGGCGACGGCGTCGCGATCCGCGCGAAGTCCGCACGCGGGACAGAGGTGAACTCGGTCGGCGAGGGTCTTGGGCACGCGCGCTCCACACGGACAGTGCTGCGACAGTGCGGTGGTTCGCGTGGCCACGCGATGGACACCGCGGTCGCGGCTCCCCGCGATCTCTGCCACGGCACGAGCCTCGCGCTCGATCGCCGCGACGAGCAGCCCGGGGGTGAACGCCGCCACGGCGCGCCCCCACGGGTTCGTGACCAAGGCACTCGCGATGCATCTCGCCGACACGGTGTGGTCCGCGACCGAGCGCCACTTGTTCCGCGATGCGCGTGGCCACCGGCACGGCGCGGCGCACGTCGGACGCTGGTTCGCGTTTCAGCGCCTGCCCGGCCGTGCGAGATCCCACACCACCGCGCGCAAGTGGGAGACGTTTCGGTTGCACGGCTCGCTCGCCGGCCACCGGGCCGCGTATCGCGACGCCACCGGCGACTTCGTCCAGCCACCCCACCTGCGGCCGGTGACCAGCGACGCGTGGTGGACCTACGACGGACCGCTCGCGCTCGTGTTCAGCGGCCTCGCCGACGGCACGCTCGTCCTGCCGGTGCGGTTGCCGACCGCGCCGGCGAACCAGCCCATCCTCGATCACCACCTGGCCGATCCGAGCCGGTGGCACAAGATCGACGTGGTCCGCACGCGGGCTCCCTCCGCGCTCGGCGGCTGGCGCTACGAAGCGCACGTGATGGTGTTGACCGCGCCGTACGCGTCACCGGCCACCGCCCGTCGGCGCGCCACCGTCGCGATCGCGGCAGCGGATCGGATCGCCGGCATCGACGTCAACGTCAGCAACGTGACCATCGCCTCGCGCGAAGGGGCCACCGCGATGCGGCTTGGTCGGGTCGAGCGCGACGCGCCACAGCGCCAGCGTGCACAACGCCGGGCCCGGACCGAGCGGCGCCGCCAGCGGGCGCTCGACCGATCCCGTCGCGCGCTGAACCGCGCCCAGTACCAGCTCTCGAGGCGGCAAGACAAGCGCGCGCGGCGACGGTCCGCCGCCGGCCTGCCGCCCGTCGACGTGATCCCAGGCGGACCGCGGAACGCCCG
>JAYVLW010000805.1:0-2555 GCA_043759315.1 Myxococcales bacterium | reverse complement strand
CAAGCAGAAGTGTGGCGCCGAGGAGATCATCGATCACTGCGCGCGCAACCTTGCTCCATACAAGGTTCCGCGTCGCATCGAGTTCTGCGAGACGATCTGATCTCCGAACGAACTAATTGATGACGACGAGCTCGCCGGCGTCGTGACCACAGAACCGTGCGTTGAGATCGAACTTCGATCCACACACCGGGCAAATCCTCGCGATGATGCCGGCCGGCTCCGTCACGCCGCGTGGGCGACGCGGCCGGGTCGCGTTGTAGACCGGGAACGGAACCAGCTCGTTGCCATCGTGCGGGCAGCTGCGAAGACCCGGCTCGTACGCGCGCCGGCACGCCATGCACACGAGGCCGCCGCTGCGTCCCATCGCGCGTGCCGCGCTCAGGTTCGCGCCGCCAAGCATCTCCTCGGGTGGGACTAGCCGACGCGCGTCGCGCGTACAGTAAGTCATGCCGTGGTACTCGGTGCGGCACGTCGGACACACCATGGCGCTCGAGGACGACGCCACGACCGCGAGCCCGCCACCGCTCGCACCGCGCGCCACCGCCGGACGCGCGCGCGGTCGCGGTGCCGAAGGAGGTGCCGCGGAGAGCGGTAGCAGCTCGCGTTGCTCGGGCGCCGGCGACGGCGGCGTCTTCGCGCGCCGGCGAAGCAGCATCACCATCGCGACGAGCCCGACGATCACGAGCGCGAGCAGGCCGACCACCACGACGAGGAGCGCCTGCGACGTGATCGGCCCGGAGGCCAGCGCGCTTGTCGATGGAGTGAATCCGGACATCGACCAGCCTGGTCTCCGAAAGCTAGCAACCACCCCAAGATCGGTCAATGCGGAAACGCGCGCGCCACGGCCGTGGGGTGCGCGGCAACGCGAAGCGTTGCGCAGGTACGACTGCGCGCACCGTCGGCGTGGTGTATGACGCGCACCATGCCCGACCTGGTGATCGGCGGTCGACGCTCCGGGCTCCCGCGCCCGTGGCGCGCCGGCGTGATCGCGGTCGCCATGCTCGGTGTCGCAGTGGTGGTTGGCTGGTTCATCTACCGGCGATCGGTCACCTACGACGTGCCAGGTGGCGAGGTCGCGGGAGCGATCACCTCCGAACAACCGGCGCCCGGGGCACCGCCCTCGCTTGCCTACAGTGGCTCGTCGCTGACCTGGCTCGGCGGGCTGCCGATCCTGCGGCTGTCGGGCGAGGCGCACGCGTTCGGCGCGGCTCACGGGCGGCTCCTGGCGCCGTGGCTGGCGCCGGTCGTCGCCGCGGCGACGCCCTCGATCGAGCACACCGTCAGCGATGACGGGATGTTCGGCGGCCTGACCCACGGCATGCGGCTCGCGTGGCGCTGGCGGTTCATCGACGACGGTCTCGTCGACCAGGACCGCCGGATGGTCGCGGGAATGACGCGGGGCGCCGAGGCCAGCGGGGTGGACCTCACCTTCACCGATCTCGTCCGCACCCAGGCGGTCCTCGACGTGGGCGTGCCGTCGCCGCGCACGGACGAAGCGGAGCAGAAGAGCCTCGTGCAGAGCCTGACGGTGATCGCACACCAGGCCCAGGCCCCCGCCCGTGTATGGATCGGTCGGAGCTTCTCGATCCCGGGGCTCGACGATGGCGGCGAGGCGGAGATCCCGGTCGTGACGATCGCGCACCCCGAGGGCCGGATCGCGTGGGCCAGCCTCGGCTGGCCAGGTCAGCTCGGCGTGGTGAGCGGCGTCAACGCGCAGAGCATCGCGGTGATGGTGAACCCCGTGCGAACGAGCGACGTGCGACCGACGCGGACCGCACGGCCGGTCGCGCTGCTCGCGCGGACGGTGCTCGAGCAGGCAAAGACTCTCGACGAGGCGGTCAAGCTGATCGAGACCACGCCCACCCTCGGCGCGGCGGTGATCGTGGTGGTCGATGGGACGAGCGGCACGTGGGTGCTCGTCGAGCGCACGCCGAGCAAGGCGATCATCGAGCGCAATCCGAAGTCGCCGGCGTTCGGGGACGTTCTCACCACGAACGCGCTGTCGAGCGATCCTGAAAACGATCGAGCGCGCCGCATGCTCGCCTCGATGCAGCGCGTGGATCGAGCGGCGAAGCTCGTCAAGAATCCGCTACCCGACGTGGTTGCGATGGCGCAGGTGCTCCGCGATCAGCGCGGCGTGGATGAATCGCCGCGGCCGATCGGCCACCGGGGCCTGATCGACGACGGCCGCGCGGTGCACACGATGATCCTCGATCCCGCATCGCTCGAGCTGTGGGTCACCGACACTCGCGCGGGTGGCCGGATGCGTGCGTTCGACCTGCGGCACGAGCTGCGCGGCGAGGGCGATCGCGCCGCTCCGCCCGCGGACATCCCCGCTGATCCGGCGCACGATCCGGATCGTCTGCCGACGCTCGTCGCCGCGCGGGCCGATCTGCGAACCGCGCGCGGGTTCCTCGCCGCGGGCGACGGCGAGCGCGCCGCCGAGGCGTGTGCGCGCGCGCGGGCGCGTGCACCGACCCTGCCCGAGGCGCTGGAGCTCGAGGCGACGATCGCGCAGGCACGTGGCGATGGCCCCCGTGCGCGCGCGGCATTCG
>JAYVLW010000804.1:0-6962 GCA_043759315.1 Myxococcales bacterium | reverse complement strand
CGGCGAGCAGGGACGGCAGATCCACCGGCGGGGCCGCATCGAGCTTGGCCGAGTCTCCCGAGGTGACCTCGAGCGTGACGATGCCGCCGGCGAGGTTCGCGGGGACGTCGACCGGCACGTCCTCGAGGATGTCCTTGCCGTCCCACGTGCTCATCAGGACCTTGAGCGTGTTGCGCTGCCCCGCGATCAGGTCGCCGGTCGGGATCTTGATCTCCTTGATCTCGCCGAAGTTCGCCTCGAACGTGAGATCGACCTTCATGTCGACGCGCTCGATCTGCACCGGCGCGAACGGGTTCAGCATCAGCGGCACGAGGACGCGGAGACCGCGCACCGCCCCCATCACGGAGCCGGCACCGTCGTTCGCGTGCATGTAATCGACGAACACGATCGGATCGAGGCCCTTCACGCGCACGGTGGACTCGACGCGCGCCGTGACGTCGTCGCGGTCGGGCAGGTAGTAGTTGACCGCGTTCATCAGCGCCGCACCGGTCAGCGATGGAGTGAGGAACTTGTTGGCGAGCAGCTCGACGTGGAACTTGCCGCTCTCGGTGTGCTTGCCCGAGACGCTGGTGATCGAGATGTCGACCGGGATGGTGGGCGTGCGCAGCCCGGTATCCGCCATGATCGCGGACTGGCGGTCTTGCACGAGCGAGCCGATCTCGTTCACGGGGCTACCCATCACGAACGCGCTCATCGCCGAGGGAATGACCGTGTGGACGTACACCGTGGACACGGGCGCGTAGGTCTCGCCGGTCTGGAACATCGGGTGGCCGAACGCGAGCACCTTCTCGCCATCGACGTATGACACCGTCCCGACCGCCGCCGCCGACATGTCACCGCGGATCAACTCCACGGCGATCGATCCGCCCATCACGAACTTCGTCGGCCCGGTCTCGGACTTGCCGGCGCCGCCGGAGCTCGTGCCGCCGGAGCGCACGGGCACCAGGTTCGAATCGCCGAACATCTTCTCGAGCTGCGAGAACGCCGGCGCGGAGAACCCGGAGATCGACAGCGGGACGCTCGCCTGCATCACGCCGCCGTCGATCGACTCTGGCTTCGCGACCGGCTGCGGCAGCGGCGCGGAGAGCAGCCAGCTCTTGTGCTTGGGGCCGAGCGCGTCCATCGCCTCGGCGACGTCGAGGTTCGGCGTCAGCCGCTTCCAGTCCGACATCGTCGAGGAGGTCGCTGGGACGATCATCCTCGGGCCGCCCTTGCTGGCGGCCTGCGTCGGCGCGTTGCGGCGGTACGTATCGCCGTCCTTCTTCATGTACTCGATCGGCGTGCAGCCACCGAGCGCGATCTTGTTGAAGCGGAAGCCGTACGAGAACGCGCAGAGCAGCTTGTCATCCAGGTAGAGCGGGCTGCCCGACATGCCCTGCCAGAAGCCAGACACGGCGACCTTCGGGTCGTCCGACTTCACGAGCACGATGTCCTGCTTGGGAAGGAAGTTCTTCACCACGCTGACGACCTCGAAGCTGAAGCGCTCCGGCGTTGTGCCCTTGAAGGTCGTCATCCCGTAGCCGGTCTGCCCTCGCTGCACCTTCGAGATCGGATAGGTCTCGATCGGTCCGGCTTCCGCGGGCGCGGCGCCCAAAACCGCCGCGAGTGTCGCGAACAACCCCGCGGCGCAAAGCCGCACGCTTGCGGCCTCGCAAGCTCGGCCAACAAATCCACGCATGTCTGGACAGGATACTGGCCGCTGGTGGCTTCTGCCAGTGCGACAGAGGGCGACGAGTCGACGTCGCCGCCACCGGTTGGCCCACTGCGGCAAGCTTGCGACAACTGTGTCAGCTTTTGCGTCAATAACCGTGGTTAGTGGTTGACCTCCGTCAATCACTGACCCCGGGATCGACCGCTATCCTTCCGAAACTACACAGGTTGGCGGACTGGTCCGACCTCGGCACAACCGCTGCACAAGACGTCGGGCACACGGAGGAAATGCAATGTCGAATTTCGTCGAAACCTGGAAGGGCATCGCCACGGCACTTGGTCGCTCGGAGCGCTGGTGCCGGTACATGGCACGTCGTGCGGGCGATCCGCTTCCGGTCTTCAAGGTCGGCGGCATCGTGCGTCTGAACCACCCCGATCTCGAGGACTGGTTGTCGCGCCAGCGCGATCGCTCGATGCGCGTCTCGGTGCCCACGGCGACCGAGGATCTGGGCCTGCGCCTCATCGCCTGATTGTGGCCGCGCGAGCGCGGCCAACCGGACCGAGTCGGGGTATGAACCGCCCCCAATGACTCGGCCCCTGTCGGAGTTGCGCGGCCCGGTTCGCGCGTTGTTCTCGGATGTTGATGGAACGATGACGTCGGGTGACCGGATCGAGGCCTCCACGTACGAGGCGCTCGAGCGGTTGGGCGAGGCAGGGATTCCGGTGGTGATGGTCACCGGCCGCCCGGCAGGGTTCGGCTACGCGTTCATGAAGATGACGCCGGTACTCGCCGTCGTCACGGAGAACGGTGGCGTCACGTTCGTGCGCGAGGGGCGCAAGCTCACCAAGATCTACGGCGTCCCGCCGGCCAGCCTGCCCGAGTGGCGGCGCCGGATGAACGACGCCGCTGTGGAGGTGTTGAGCAAGGTCCCAGGTGCACGGCTGTCGGCCGACTCCAAGTACCGCGAAGTCGATCTCGCGATCGACTGGAACGAGGAGTGTTCGCTGTCCAAGGACGACGCGGACATCTGCGTGCGCATGCTGTCGAAGGCCGGCTTTCTCGCCGTCCGGTCGAGCGTCCACATCAACTTCGGTCCGCCGCACTTCGACAAGCTGTCGGCGTGCATGACCGTGGTCCGTCAGGTCCTCGGCGGCGACGGCAACGATCTCTCGCAGTACGTGTTCGTCGGCGATGCGTTGAACGATGCGCCCATGTTCGGCGGCTTCCCGACCTCGGTCGGTGTCGCGAACATCAAGGCGTGGTGGGACGAGCTCGCGTTCAAGCCGGCGTTCCTGACCGAGCGGCCCGAGGGCGCCGGGCTGCGCGAGCTGATCGCGCACATCATGGCGATCCGGACCGCGCGCTAGCCTGACGGCCGCGCACGACGCGAGCGTGCGGCAGCAGCGTCGGGATCGTGCGGCGGCAGTGACGCGCGATCGCAGCACCGAGAACGGCGCCCAGGCTGAACGAGAACCCCATCAGGCACATGACGAACCACCCTCTGGCCTGGTTCGGTGCGCCGGCGCGGAGGTGGACGTGCGGGACGATTCCGGCCGCGACGACGACGAACACGACGCCGCCGGCGAGTGCGCCAAACAGCCTGTGCCAGCGGTCGGCGAGGAGGTCCACCATGGCGAGCGAGACACGGCGGGCGATCGCGCGGTTGCACGTCGTCGCGACCGACAACGGGCAGCTACCGCGGAGTGGGCGACACCGCGCCGGATCGGGCGCGTGGTAGGTTGCCAGCGATGTCCCCGCGCTCGGACGTGTTCGCCCAGGCGCTCCGAGCGCTCGATGCGGGCCGCGGGGTGGCGATCGCGAGCGTGATCGGTGCGCACGGATCGACGCCGCGGCACCTCGGGGCGCGGATGGCGGTCGCGAGCGATGGCGAGCAGTGGGGCACGGTCGGGGGCGGGCGGATCGAGCAGCTCGTGGCCGCGGCCGCCCGCGAGGTGGCGGGTGGCGCCGCGCCGCGCGTGGTGCGCCAGCACCTGGTCCGCGATCTCGCCATGTGCTGCGGCGGGTCGATGGAGGTGGTGCTGACGCCGGCCGCAGCGTCGCGAGTGGCGATCGCCGCGCTCGCGTCGTTGGCGCCGCAGGTGCTGCTGACGCCGGTCGATGGCGAGCCGCTGTCGGTCCGGCCGCCGCGCGCGGGAGATCCGCCGCCGCACCAGCCCGCGATCGTGGACGGCGTGATGGTCGAGCGGGTCGGCGCCACCGAGCGCGCGATCGTGTTCGGCCTCGGTCACGTGGCGCGCCATCTCGGTCCCCTGCTCGCGAACCTCGGGTTCACGGTGATCGTCGCCGACGATGGCGAGACCGGTGCGACCGGCGAGCGTCCGACCTGGGCGACCGCCATGCACGAGACGTTCGATCCGGTCGAGCTCGAGCGGCTGGTCGGCGGCTTTGGGGCCGACGATCACGTCCTCATCGTCACGCGCGATCACGCCATCGATCAGAAGCTGCTCGAAGCGCTGATCGCGCACGACGAGATCAGCTACCTGGGCATGATCGGCAGCCGCGGCAAGGTCGCCCGGTTCCGCAAGCGGCTCGAGGCCCGTGGGCTGCTCGACGGCGAGATCGGCACGACACGGTGGGCCAGGCTGCGAGCGCCGATCGGCCTCGATCTCGGAGCGGAGACGCCGGAGGAGATCGCGATCGCGATCGCGGCGGAGCTGGTCGCGCGCCGGCGCAGCGCGGGCCGCGTGGGCGACTGGTCGCCGCGACGTCGCCGACCGGAGGAGTCGTGAGGATCGGCGCGGTGATCCTCGCCGCGGGAGCCGGCACGCGGCTCGGCGGCGTCGCGAAGGCGCTGCTCCGCACGGGAGCCGAGACGTACCTCGCGCGGATCGCGCGGATCGCGCGGCTCGCGGGCACGACCAAGATCGTCGCCGTGGTCGGCCGCCCCCACGGCCAGGAGGTCGGCGATGCCGCGCGCGCGCTCGATCTCGATGTCGTCGTGAATCCCGTGCCCGAGCGCGGCATGGCGAGCTCGATCGCCCTCGGGTTCGCCGCGATCGCGCACCACGATCTCGATGTCGCGTGGTTGTGGCCCGTGGATCATCCGAACGTCGAGCTGCGCACGCTGGTGGCGCTGGCGGCGAGCCTCGGAGCACACGATGTGGCGCAGCCGCGCCACGACAGCCGCGGAGGCCACCCGCCGCTGATCGCGCGCGCGCTGTGGGGGCGCCTCGCCGCGTGCGGCAACCTCCCGAACGGAGCGCGCGACGTGCTCGCCGCGGCGTCGGTGGTCCGCGTGGCCGTCGGCGATCGTGCCGTCGTCCACGACATCGACACGCCGAACGACCTCGCGGAGAACCCGTGATCCGCCGCCTCGTCACACTCGTGCTGCTTCTCGTGCTCGGTGCGTGCCCGGGGAAGACCGTGCAGAACACGACCCCGCTCGCGGATCCGGTCGCCGG
Organism: Myxococcales bacterium; assembly: GCA_043759315.1. GTDB lineage: Bacteria > Myxococcota_A > Polyangia > Haliangiales > Haliangiaceae > JABFXX01. The sequence continues at coordinate 1,889 of JAYVLW010000804.1, read as the reverse complement.
CAACGACGGCAACGTGATCGCCGCGATGATCAGCGAGCTCCAGGACGACGTGCTCACCGCCTACGAGCGAGACGAGCCGCCCGAGATCGAGACCGGCATGATCCCGCCGCAGATCGGCGGCGCGCGGATCGGTGTTGGCCCGGGCGACGTGCTGATCGCCGCCGAGCTCGAGCGCGCGCCGAGCCGATGGCCGTTGCGCGTGGATCGCGACACGCCCACCGAGGTCCATTCGAAGCGGCTCGAGACGCACCTCGCGCAGGACCTCTCGGCCGCGTGGGTGTTCGACGAGCTGTCGTGGCGGATCTCGTTCTGTGGCCGCACCACCGTGATCCCGCTCCGCATCACGATGCTGTACGCGCGTGACGGAGATCGCTGGGTGCCCGTGTTCGAGCACACCTCGTTCGGCCACGCGCCCGCACCGCACCACGATGGCCAGCTCTACGGCGCGACGATCGCGGCTGCTGTGGTCACCGGAGATCTGCGTGACGAGCTCTCCCGCGTTGCGGCGCCCGTGCTGTTCAACCAGATCGCGCGCGATCCGAGCATCGTCGCGAACGGTCCCGAGGCGCTGCTGCTCGGCCCCGATATCAACTCCGAGTGGCACGGTCCGGACGCGGCGCGGGCGCAGCTCGCGGCCGGCAGGATGACCGCCGAGGATCGGCGGATCGGCACCGTCGGCCGCAGCCCGGGCACCGCGACGATCGCCTACTGGATCGGCAACGTCGTGGCGGATCTCCCGGCGCGCCCTGGCGTCGCGGCCGGCAAGGCGCGCCTGCGCGCGACGATGGTGTTCGAGAAGCGCCGGTTCGTCACCTCCGAGCCGGGCAAGCCGCGCGATCCGAAGGAGCGCCCGGAGGCGCGCTCGTGCGGCGTGGATCCCAAGAACTGCCGCTGGGTGCTCGTGCAGGCACATGTCAGCCAGCCGATCGGCGATCAGGATCTCGCCACCCGGGTGTTCGGCACCGCGCTGACCTCGGTCGCGCTCGAGAGCGGCGAACCGCTACGCCTCACCTGCGACGACGGGAGCCCCGCCGCGCAGCTCAAGGTTCCTGAAGCTGCGCCTCGGCCTCCGACCCCGGCGAGCCCGTAGGGGCGAGAAGGTACCCCGTGATGTGGCCATCGGTCAGATAGGTATCGGTGAGCCGCTTCTTCTTCGGCCAGAACGGCAGCAGGCGCAGCGGCACCATCAGTAGCGAACCGATGCCGCCGACGAGCTTGCCGCCGTATGCCTCGGCGACCAGCGCTGCGCGCTTCGCTCCGGAGATCTCGGCGAGCGGACGATCCAGCACGCCGATCCGCATGAGCCGCATCTCGGCGCACGTGTTCGCGTGCGCGAGGAACGCGGGCAGGTGGCGCATCACGGCGTGATCCGCCGGGAGTCGCTTCTCGATGTAGCTGACCAGCCGCCGGACGCCCCACATCGACACGAGCGACAGCCCGAGCAGGCGGCGGCGCAGCCACGGCTTGCCGGCGATCGCCTTCGCGGTCTGCGTCTCGCCGAACTCGACGTGCCGCTCCTCCTGCTTGACCGCGCGCTTGAGGATATCGACCGACGGCTTGTGATCGAGCGTATCGATCACGGCGTAGAACGCCTGCAGCACGAAGCCTTCGCCTTGCGCCATCTCGAGCGCCACGTGCTCCGCCCACGAGCTGCCCATCATGCCGGTCGCGAGGAATCGCACCGCCGCGTGCGCCGGCTTCGGCGTGCAGCCGAGCATCGCCATGATGCGCAGGAAGTTATCGACGTGCTGCATCTCCTCGAGCGACTGGCGCGCGAGGAACTTCGCGGCCTCGAGGTCGGGCGCGTCGTACAGCCAGTGACCGACCTGGATGCCGGTGACCTCGCCGTAGAGGAACTGATTGAACATCCACTCGAGGAGCTCGCGATC
>JAYVLW010000803.1:0-20708 GCA_043759315.1 Myxococcales bacterium | reverse complement strand
CGCCTCGAGGACCTCGGCACCAAGTCGCCGGTCCCGCACAACTTTCCCGAGCCGATGCAGCTGACCCGCCTCACCGCGGGGCGCGACGGTCTCGACGCGATCACGCCGGAGGACTTCATCGGCCACGATCTGGGCCCCGGGCAACGAACCGGCCTGTTGGCGCTTGGGGCGACCGAGGAGGTCAGTCTCCTGCTGATCCCGGACGCGATGCGATTCTACGAGCGCGAGCCCGGACCCGCGGGCGAGCTCAAAGCGCAGCGGCTGCAGGATCAGTTGATCTCGATCTGCGAGCTGCAGAAGGACAGGTTCACGATCCTCGACATCCCGCAGAGCAAGGACATCGAGTGGGTGTGCCGGTGGCGGCGCCGCACCGACTCCTCGTACTGCGCTTACTACTGGCCGTGGCTTCGGACCACCAGCCATGACGACAAGCCCCGCGTGGTGCCCCCGTCTGGCTTCCTTGCAGGGGCCTACGCCCGGCAGGAGCTCGACGGTGTCCACGTCGCCCCCGCGAACCTGCCGCTGCACGGCGCGGAGGATGTTTCCCTACGCGTGACCGAGGACCACATCGGGCAGCTCAACAGCGAGGCGGTGAACACGTTCCGGCTCCAGCGCGGGGTTCGGCCGTGGGGTGCACGGACAGCATCGTCCGAGTACCAGTGGCGGTACATCCCGATCCGTCGTCTTTTCATCATGTTGCGCCGATCGCTCGAAGCGGGGTTCGCCTGGGTGACGTTCGAGCCGAACGAGCAGCGCACCTGGGATCTCGTGCTGAGCCGAACCAATGCTTTTCTTTCGGATCTGCGCCACCGAGGGATGCTGGTCGGAGGGAATCCCGAGCAGGCTTTCTACGTAAAATGCGATGCTGAGACGAATCCGCCCGAGAATGTCGATAGCGGCATGTTGATCTGCGACATCGGCGTGGCCCCCGTAACACCCGCCGAATTCATCATGATCTCTCTCACCCAGACGCTGAACGACCCAACGTAGTAGGAGCACCGATGCCCAACCCCCCGACGAGCGCCGCGGACCGCAAGGATCCGCTGCCGGTATTCTGCTTCAAGGTCGAGCTCCCCAAGATGTCCGGCGAGATGTTCTTCAAGAGTGCCGGTGGTCTCAAGTACGAGACCGAGGTGGTACCGGTCCGTGAGGGCGGTCAGAACCAAACGACCTACCAGCTCGTCGGCGCGACGAAGTGGTCAAACCTGGTGCTCAAGAAGGGTTTCACCAAAGCCTCCGGGGACACGGGCCTCCTCAAGTGGCGGCAGGACTGGCTCAACGGCACGTACGCGCGCATGGACGGATCGATCACGCAGCTCAACACCGCGCTCGAGCCGATGGCCACGTGGAAGTTCTATCGGGGCTGGCCGGCGAAGTGGGAAATCTCGGAGTTCGACGCGTCGAAGAGCGAGCTCTCGATCGAGACGCTCGAGATCGCGCACGAAGGCCTCATTTTCGGCTGATTCCCAGGACTAGCGCATGACCACCGCAACCACCGAACCACGTGCCCTCAGCGCCGCGCTCACCGCGCCGCGCCCGTTCGTCACGCGCTTCGGTGGGGGCGCGCTCCACGCCGCGAACCGTCACGTCGACCGCTGGGCGCCCGAGTCCACGGCCGGCAGCATGCAGCCGATGCGCTCGCTCGGGTTCGTCGATCGCCTCGTCGCGCCGTGGATCGAGACCGCGCAGCGCTCGGCTTCGATGCGCCTGTTCAACCAGTACCAGACGCTCGGTGTTGGCCAGCGCGATGCGGCCGCCGTGTCGTGGGTGTTCCCGCGTCCGTGGTATCAGGACGAGCTCAACTGGATGGCGGCCGCCCGCCAGGTTCAGGTCGAGACCGCGTCGGGCCCGGCGCCCACGATGCTCACCACGCGCGGCACGTTCGTCGCGCCGCAGCAGCAAGCGCGTCCCGCGATCGCAGCACCCGTCGCGGCGATGCCTTCCTCGCTGTACGAGTACGTCGCGCCGTCGCTGTCGATCGCACAGCCCGTACCGCAGCAGTCGATCGCCGGGATCGGTTACGGCGGTGAGACGGCACGGCACGACGCATACTCGCCGCTGATCCCGCTCGCAGCGGTCCAGGCAGCCGCGCTGATGTCGCGCGCGGTCGCTCCGCTGGTGCGCGCTCCACAGAGCGCTGATGGCGGTGTCGCCGTTCCGTCGACGGTCGGTCGCGTCAGCCCGGCGCTGCGGCAGGTGCTGACCACGATGCTCGAGCGTGCCACCACCGCGACCAGTGACGCGCGGATCGCGCAGCAGGCGCCCGAGCTCGTGACGCCGCCGGCGCCACGCCCCGATCCGATCGGGACGACCGCTCCCGAGGCGACGATGTCGTCGGCTTCGGTGCTCGCGAATCAATACGCCGAGCAGCGTGCGCAGATCGCGGACGTCCAGCGCATCGCCCGCACGAGCGCCGAGCGCGAGCTCGCCGTCCGCACCGCCGCGCAGTCGACGCAGGCCGTGATCGAGGCGCGCGTCGAGGCTGTCACCACCGCGCAGCGCGCGGAAGCGCAGCGCACCGTGGTCGCCCAGCGCATCGAGCAGGCGAAGTCGGCCGCCGAACGGGTGGTCTCCGCGCAAGAGACCGCGCGCACCGTCCAGGAGACCGCGCGTGCCGCGCAGGCCGAGGCCGAGCGCGCACGGATCGAGGAGCGGATCGCGCAGCGAATCGCGGAGCGCTCCACGCAGGAGCTTGCACGCACCGGGCAGGTTCAGCTGCACCAGCAAGCGCGCACCGAGGCCGCCGAGCACGCTCGCGGATCGGTGGAAGCGAGCGTCGCTGCTCCACGCGTGGCGCCCGCCCCGGTCGAGGCGGCGCGCCCCCCCGCCGAGGTCATCGCTGCGATCGCCGCACTGCCGCCCGAGCTGCAGCAGATGCTCGCGCAGCACCCCGGGCGCGGAATGGCGGCCATCAACGAGCTGAGTGACGCGCTCCGGACTGCCGAGTTGATCGCGCGCAGCACGGCCGCGAACCAGGCCTTCCAGGTCACCCGCGGTCCGCAGCTCGTCATGCCTGCTGGTCTCGGTGGCCTGGTGTCCGCCGTCGATCGTGCGCAGGTCCTCGCCGAGCATCCCGCGTTCGCCGGAACCTCGCCGGCGCCGGCACAGGTCACGGCCGCCGCGCACCAGCGCACCGTCGCGCAGCGCGAGACGCGCATGCCGACGCTCGCCTGGCTGAACGGTCCTGCCAGCGCACAGACCACCGCCCCTGCGCCGGCCACCGCGCTGTCCGCCACCGCGGCCGCATCGCCGGCGGCGCTCGGCCACGTCGCATGGTCCGATCGCTGGCTCGCGCGGTTTGCCGGCGCATCACCGCGCTCGCTCGATATTCTCCAGGCCGGAGCCGCGGCCTCGCCCGAGCTGCGCATGCAGGCCCTCGCCGCCGCCGCGCCCGAGTCGGTGTTCGTACGGCCGATGTTCGACACCGATGCAGCGCCGCGCCCGGCGATGCGGATCGAGGCCTCGCCGACGTTCAGCCAGACGCCGAGCGTGGCTGGGCCCGCATTGCGTCCGCAGCCGCTGCCGGTGGAGCGGTTCGACGACAACGCGGAGACTCCCGACGCGGTGTTCGCGCAGATCGCTGCCGCCGCCGCCGGCGTGCGCACTGCCGCGACGACGACGACCGCGAGCGGTGCGACCGCTTCGCCGCCGGCGAGTGCGCCTGCCGCGGCGATCGACTACGCCCGCGCAACGCCTGCCGACCTGGTCGCACACGGCACCCCGAGCGCTCCCAACGCGGGGCTGTCGGCGCAGCTCGCCGCATCCCCGTTCGCGCAGGCACTTCGCCACGTTCTCTCGCTCCCCGCGGTGTCGAGCTTCGACGTTCGCGCGCTGTTCGGCGGCGGGCTGTCGACCACCTACCTTTCCGGTCTGCTCGGGACCAGCTCGGAGCAGCTGCCCATCGCGAGCAGCATGGGCATGCCCTCGTGGGCCTCGTTCACCACCGCCGGCGCAGCGGCCGCCGAGCGCGTCGAGCTCGCGACGCCCGAGCTCGACCTGGCGTATGTCGCACCGGCGTCGACGGCAGCGCCGATGGCCGATGCGCAAGCTGTCGAGGCCGCGCAGGTGGCACAGATCGCCAGCTACGCTGCTCCGCTGACCACGCTGCGCACGGCGCTGCTGTCGTGGCAGGTCGATCCGGCCGTCCAGACGCTCGCGGCCCAGCAGGCGACGATCAGCGCGACGCAGTCGAGCCCCGTGACGGCGACGACGATGCGGGCGATGAGCGATGCGATGCGGCTGCCGATCCTCGGTGGCGCGATGCCCGCCGGCGAGCACGGTGCCGCGTGGACCGCGCCCGGCATGGTGGCCGAGCGCGCGCACGGCTGGTCGGTGGCGCAGGAGCGCTCGGCCTCGGATCTCTCCCTCGATTTCGTGAGCCCCGAGCTCGTGCTGGCCGCGCGCGTGTACGGTCTCGGTCCGGCCGAAGCCGCGCAGGCCGCTCGCCTGGCGATCGCGGGTCCGGGGCAGCTCGGTGCGATGGCAAGCACGGTCGATCGTACGTTCGTCCAAGCGATGGCGATCGCATCGGATCGCCGCGAAGCCGCGCGCGTCGTCGCCTCGCCGGGTGCGATCGCGACCGCGTATCCCGTGTCGTCTGCCGCTGCAGCTGCCTCGTCGACCCTTGCCGGTGCTGCCGGTGCGCCGTCGACCACTGCCGGTGCGCAAGCCTACGCGCCCGACGCGACGTTGCCGTCGACCGCGTTCGGCGTCGAGCGTCGCACGCCGCGCGGCGCGTTCCTGTGGCCGTCGGCGTCGGTGTCCGCCCTCGGGATGAGCGCGGCGATGGCGGACGGTCCGCAGTCGATGTCGGTCGCGGCGCTCGAGCTCCTCGCGGCGCAGGCTGTTGCCGAGATCGGGACGTACGCCGCGCTCTCCGACCGGCCGTACGAGCTCGCCGCAGCACAGACCGTGATCCAGGCGCAGGCCGGTGGTGCCACAGCCGACGGTGCGTCGACGCCGAGTGCGCAGATGCCGTACGTCTCGGGCGCCTCCACCGCGCAGCCGAGCGCGCCAACGTTCGCAGAGCCCGCGGAGGCTGACGTGCTCGGGGCTGCGGTCGCGCTCGTGCCGATGGCTCGCCGCGCACGGTTCGATGCCCTGTACGTGGCGCTGAGCCAGTCGCCCAGCGGCCGCACCTGGTCGCCCGCGGCTCGCGCAGCTCGTGCGCTCGCGCTCGCGGGTCGCGGCGAAGGTTCCCCGAGCACGGCGTACGAGCGGGCCGCGATGGCGTGGGACGTGTTGCCGGTCGTCTATGCGACCGAGGGCATGTCGATCGCCGAGATCGATGCCGCCTCCGCGACCGGAACCCTCTCTCACATCGCCCGCGCTTCGCTCGCACGCACGCGGGGCGCCGACCCATCCGAGCTGACCCCCCTCGAGACCCGCGCGGGTCTGTCCGGGCTGTCGGCGCGCGCCGGTGAAGCCCTCGGTTCGTACGTCGCGCCATCGACCGGTGAGCTCGCTTCCGCGGCTGCCCGCGCCGAGGCGCCGTCGTCGTCCACCTCGTCGTACGCGGCTGCCGCTGCCGCGGCGGCGAGCTCGCGGGAGTTACCGGTCGCGCAGCGTGCCCCGAGCGCGGCACAGGAGCTGGTTCGCACCGGGCGTCCGGCAGGTCGCCACGGTGGTGGCGAGGTCGAGATCCCCGGGTGGTTCGAGAGCGCTGCGCGGAAGATGCTCGGCGATCGCGGCAACACCACGTCGTCCGACGGCGGCGGCTTCTCGATGGCCGAGCTGACGCTCGTCACCTCCGCCCCGCCCGCCGCGATCGCGGCCTCGACCAAGGCCCCGCACACCGCGGCCTCGCACGCGCCGTCGAGCGCTGCCGCCGGTGACAAGGCGGCGGCACAGCCGATCGACGTCGACAAGATCGCTCACGAGGTCTACCAGCAAATCTTGGTCCTCATGGATACCGCGCGATCACGTAACGGGGAGCCCTACCTATGAGTTTCGAGAAACCAGCGAAGGTCTGGATCGGCAGCATCGACGCCAAGGACAAGGAAGGGGGCGGGGGTGAGACTGCCGTCGTCGCGCAATACAACCCCGCCACGCTGGAAGTGAGCCAGAACGTGCCCTGGAAGAAGCCGGACGCTGCCACGCAGAGCGGCGGCGGCGGCAGCGGGCCGCCTCCAGCGGCGACGTCGACCAAGGACAAGAACTACATGGTGCTCGAGTTCACCGGCGCCGAGGGTCGATCGATCAGCCTCGAGCTGCTGTTCGATGGCGTCGAGGATGGCCGCAGCGTCGCCTCGCAGGTCGACGTGCTGAACAAGCTCGCCGCCGTCCGCGACGCGGGAAGTACCAAGGAGAACGAACGCCGCCCGCACCACTGCGTGGTCGTGTGGCCGAACACCCTTCCGAACTTCAAGTGCGTCATCGAGAGTCTGTCGACGAAGTACACGATGTTCGCGCAGGACGGGAAACCCCTCCGCGCCACGTGCACCGTCAAGCTGAAGGAAGCGCACGGCGTCGAGCGGAAGAAATAACCCATGGGCGCCGGACCAAACGTAGACATCATGGTCGGAGGCAACGAGGTCTCCGACTCGGACTTCATCTCGTTCGTGGTCGAGCGGGACATGTTCCAGCCGGACATGGCCGCCATCGTCCTGTCGAACCAGAACGATATCTACGGCGGGAAGTTCACCATCGGGCAGGAGCTCGAGATCAAGTGCGGCGAGCCCGCGGTCTCGATCTACAAGGGCGAGATCGTGGGCTTCGAGGGCATGTGGAAGGGCGGTCAGCCCACCAAGCTCCTGATCCGCGGGATGAACAAGATGCATCGCTTGCTGCGCAAGCGGAAGTCCGTCACGTACACCGAGAAGAACGACGAGGCGATCCTCAAGGAGGTCGTGAAGGACGGCGAGCTGACCCTCAAGTGGGAGCACAAGACCGCCATCACGTACAAGCACGTCTATCAGCACAACCAGACGGACCTCGAGTTCCTCCGCACCCGCGCGGCGCGCCTCGGCTGTCACGTGTGGTGCGTCGGCAGCGACATCTTCGTCAAGGAGCCGAACTTCGGCGACTCGAGCGGCAAGAAGCTCAACGTCGACAAGACCAACGACCTCAAGGCGTTCACCCCGCGGATCAACTCCGCGCCGGTGGTCTCGAAGGTCACGGTGCGCGGCTGGAACCCGGAGACCAAGGAGCTGATCACCGGCGATGCTTCGGCGGTGAAGTCGGCGCTCGGCACCCAGGGTGCCGTGGAAGCGTGCGGAAAGCTCGGCAAGGAGGAGACGTTCACGGTCGACCATCCGATCTGGAGCGCGGAGGAAGCGAAGGCGATCGCGAAGGCCCGGCTGCGCGACCTCAACCTCCAGTTCATCACCGGCGAGGCCGAGTGCGAGGGCACGTTCGACGTCGAGCTCGGGAAGACGATCGAGATCACGGCGAACGCGAATGCCCCCGATCCGTTCAACGGCAACTACTACGTCATGGGCATGACCCACCGCTACACGCTGCCGAAGGCCGGCGACAAGGGCGGCCTCGTCACGATCTTCCGGGTCGCTCGCGACGGGCAGAAGGCGTAACCCATGCGTCCCGGCGGCCCTCGGCTCGAGTCACTCGACCTCGTGCAGTACGGACTGCACTACGGCGTCGTGTGTCAGAACCAGGATCCCGACAACAAGAACCGGGTCAAGATTCGTCTGCCGTGGCTCGATTTCGGCGACGTCGATCAAACGCACTGGGCGCAGCTCATGACCCCGATGGAGGGTTCGAAGTTCGGCTGGTACACGCTGCCGGATATCGACGATGTCGTGATCGTCATGTTCATCGGCGGCGACACGTCACAGCCGGTGATCGTCGGCGGCGTGTGGAGCAAGCCCGACTTCTCTCCCGAGCCGAACGAGGACGGGAAGAACAACTTCCGCGGCTATCGCAGCCGCTGCGGTCACCGCCTGATCATGGACGACTCGGGCAAGGTGAAGGTCACGTTCTCGGACAAGACCGCGAAGAACATGGTCGGCGTCGGCAACTTCCCCAAGGATGGCGCCGGCCCGAACGTGTGCGCGATCTATATCCCGCCGATGGCTGGTGAGACGGGTGTCTCGATCTCGACGATGGAAGGCAAGCTCGAGATCACGGCCAAGGAGAAGCTGAAGGTCGAGGCCGGCAAGGCGATCAAGATCAACGTGAAGGAGACGATCGACGTGAAGGCCGGGGGCGACACCTCGTTCGAGGGGGCGTCTGCCGCGAAGATCACGTCGGGCTCGCCGAGCAACTACGACGCACCCAAGATGAACATCCTGTGAGCTTGTTCCCGATCGACCGTCCGATGCCGTACGCGCAGCGCGCCAACAAGGTGCGCGGCGTGCACCTGGCGATCGTCGCGGACAACAAGGACGGCGACGGGAATCCGGGCTACCGCGTGAAGGTGAAGTTCCCGTGGCTCAACGATCAGGAGACCACGTTCTGGGCGCGCATCGCGATTCCCATGGGCGGCCCCGAGCGGGGCACCTACTTTCTACCCGACATCGATGACCAGCTCCTCGTCGTGTTCGAGCACGGCGATATCGACCGCCCGATCGTGATCGGCGCGGTGTGGAACAAGAAGCAGGAGGCGCCCGAGGTCAACAAGTCTGGGAAGAACCAGACGAAGTTGATCAAGTCGCGCAGCGGTCACCGGATCATCTTCGACGACAAGGAGGGCGCGGAGAAGGTCACGATCGTCGACAAGACGAAGAAGAACAAGATCGTCCTCGATACCGTCGGCAAGCTCATCAAGATCGAGAGCGACGGCGACATCGAGATCAAGGCTGCCGACAACGTCATCATGCACAGCAAGACGCTGAAGATGGGGACGAAGGAGAAGCTGTCGATGAAGGGCGGGCAGCAGTTCCTCGCCCATGCAAAGTCCACGTTCGGCCTCAAGGCCGGCAGCGACATCACGGTGTCGGGTTCGAGCGCGACGATCAACGTGAACAACGCCGCCGCTGCCCAGGCCTCGGGATCGGGCAAGGGCGAGCTCGGCGGCGTGGCCGAAGACAAGGCGAAGGATCAGGTCAAGGACAAGGACCGCGGTGCAGCCGGTGGTGGCGGTGGCGGTTCCTCGCCGGGCGGCGGCGGCGGTTCCTCGCCTGGCGGCGGTGGCGGCGGCGGTGGACCGGCGCCGGCCGCGGGCGCGGCCACGCCGATGGAACGTGTGCAGCCAAACGCCGAGGCCGGCGGTAAGGCGAGCCGGTCGGCGAGCGGTGGCGCGAGCGGCAAGGCCAGCGCGTCGGCGAGCGGCGGCGCGAGCGGCAAGGCCGGCGCGAGTGTCGGGGCGTCGGCCGGCGGTTCTGCGAGTGGCAAGGCAGGCGCGAGCGGCGAAGCCGGCGGCAAGACAGGCGCGAGCGGCGAAGCCGGAGGCAAGGCGGGCGCGAGCGGTGAAGCCGGCGGCAAGGCGGGCGCGAGCGGTGAAGCCGGCGGCAAGGCAGGCGCGAGCGGCGAAGCCGGCGGCAAGGCAGAGCCGAGGAGTGCGAAGGCCGATGGCGCTGCGGGCGGCAAGGCCGACGCGGGCGCGAAGGCAGACGGATCTGCAGGCGGCGACGCGGGCGCGAAGGCTGATGGCTCAGCGGGCGGCCAGGCCGACGCGGGCGCGAAGGCCGACGGATCTGCGGGCGGCAAGGCCGAGGCGGGCGCGAAGGCCGACGGCTCAGCCGGCGGCGACAAGGCCGATGGCGCAGCGGGCGGCCAGGCCGACGCGGGCGCGAAGGCCGACGGATCTGCGGGCGGCAAGGCCGACGCGGGCGCGAAGGCTGATGGCGCTGCGGGCGGCAAGGCCGAAGGTTCAGCGGGCGGCAGCGCCGATGCGGGTACGAAGGCGGAGCCGGCGGCGAAGACCGACGGTGCTGCGGGCGGGAAGGCCGACGCGGCCGACGGTGGCGGTGCGAAGTCCGAGGCCGGTGCTGGTGCGAAGTCCGAGGCGGGCGGATCTGCGAGCGGCAAGGCGGACGCGGCCGACGGTGGCGGTGCGAAGTCCGAGGCTGGCGGCTCAGCGGGCGGCAAGGCTGATGCGGGCGCCAGTGGCGGCGCGACGTCCGGCGGTGGTGGCACGTCTGCGGGCGGCAAGGCCGACGCCGGTGTCACCGCAAGCGCGAGTAACGAGGCAGGCGGTTCGAGCGGCGGCGCGAAGGCCGACGCGGGTGGCGCGACAACCGCGACTGCCGGTGGCGGCGCCGCAAGCGCGTCCGCGAGCGCAAGCGGTGGTGGTGCCGCGACGGCTGGCGGTGGCGCAGGCGCCGCAAGCTTCGAGAGTGCGGACGGTGCCGCAAACGTGGGCGGTGCCGCGAACGCTGGTGCCGGTGCGGCAAGCTTCGGGAACGCAGGTGGCGTTGCGGGCGGTGGTGCCGCGAACGCTGGAAGCTTCGAGAGTGCGGGAAGTGTCGGCGGCGCCGCGGATGTCGGCGGCGCAGCGAATGTCGGCGGCGCAGCGAGTGCCGGCGGAGCAGCGAACGCCGGTGCTGCGTCGAGCTTCGAACCCGCGAGTGGGGTCGGTGGCGCCGCAACCGTGAGCACGGCGGCGAGCGCCAGCGGTCAGGAGTTCTCGACGGCACCGAGCGCACCCGTCGCAAGCGTGGAAGGCGCGGCGAGCGTGGACTCCGGCGTCGACATGGGCGGGGCCGCGGACCCGTCGAGCGGCCTCAAGAGCGTGCACGATCACGACAGCGACATGACGACCGGCTCGGCGCTGCGCACCCCGGACGGGATCGCCACCGAGGCCGGCGATGTTCAGGGCCAGTTCCGCGGTGACGCTGGCGAGGCCCAGTTCAACGAGGCCATCGGGCACGAGGGCATGTCGGCCAACGCGGGCGGGGGCGTCGACGTCGGCGAGAGTCAGCTGGGCGGCGGCGATGTTTCGGCGAGCACCGACGAGGTCAGCCGGGTGCAGGACCGCCAGGCGCAGGTGTCGATCGGGAACGCGAAGGACGAGGCGATGGCGCAGTCGGGCTACGTCGACCCGACGAGCCAGTCGGGCCGCGCCGAGATCATGGGCTCGCACAAGGAGGGCGACATCCGGAACGAAGCGGACGTCGCCGATACGAAGCAGGGCAACGTGAAGGCCGTGATCGAGGATCCGCAGGCCTCCGCGAAGGCGAAGGGCGAGTCGATCGCGACCGGCGAGCTCCGGGACCGTGGCGGCAGCACCGGTGTCGATGCCGCTGCCCAGGGCGGGGCCGTCAGCGCGGCCGTGGCCAATCCGGAAGGCGCCGCGCTCGATGCCACCGAGGGAGCGCTCGAGGAGCAGAAGCGCGAGGCGCAGTTTGGTGTCGGGATCCAGCCGGGCTCCGAGTCGGACAAACCGAAACACAAGTAGTCGTCGCGTCGAAGCGACAGCCGACCTCGAAATCGTCCGGCGTTCGCGTGTGGGCGCGAATTGGACCGCCACGCGTTGACCGCGCCACGGCCAGTTTCTAGGATTCTGTCTCGGTTCGAAGGGGTCGAAACGAAAGGACTTCGGCGTGGACGAGGAAGCGCTCATTGCTTGGCAGGACGTGCTCGACATGGTGGCCGCAGGGCGACCGAGTGAGGTCGGCTGTCCGTTCTGCAATCACCGCCCGCTCACCATCGAGGAAGTCGAGCACTCGACCAAGATCTCGTGCGGCAAGTGCAAGAAGTTCATCCAGGGCAGGTTCAATCCGTAGCCATGTCCAACGATCGTGATTTTCTCGGACGGGGGCTTCGGTTTCCCGTGTCGGTAAACCTCAACGGTGGCGTCTCGAGCTCGCAGCTCGAGGAGAACGTCCGCCAGTCGCTGTTCATCATCCTCGGCACGGCGCCGGGCGAGCGCCTGAACCGTCCCGACTTCGGCTGCCGCATTCACGACCTGATGTTCGCGCCCAACAATCCGATGACGTGCGCGCGCGCCGAGATCTTCTGCGAGGAAGCGATCTACAAGTACGAGCCGCGAATCTCGAGCGTGACGGTCAATGCGTTCCCGAACCCTGACGAACCGAACATCCTCGAGCTCAAGGTCCAGTACGTCATCGCGGGCCAGAACGCCGCACGGAACCTCGTGTTCCCGTTCTATCTGCGCGAGGAAGATCCGTCGCGAGAAGCGCTGACGCCCAAGAGCGGCACCAACGGTAGCTGAGAGCTGAACGAATCCCATGATCCCACCGCCGAAGCTGGACGACCGCTCCTTCAACGACATCGTCGACGAAGCCATCTCGATGATCCCGCGCTATGCGCCGGAGTGGACGAATCACAATCCGTCCGATCCGGGCATCACGCTCATCGAGCTCGCTGCCTGGATGACGGATCTGCTCATCTACCGGATGAATCAGGTCCCCGAGAAGAACTACGTCGCGTTCTTGAACCTCCTCGGCATCAAGCTGAAGGCTCCGCAGTCCGCCAAGGGACTCGTGCGGTTCGGGCTCGTCGAGGGTGCCACCAAGCAGCGCGTTCCGCGGGGCACACAGATCTCGACCCCGCAGGCGACCGAAGAGAACACGGTCACGTTCGAGACCGCGCGCGATGCGATCATCTCGTCGGCGAAGCCGGACCGCTGCTTCACGTACTTCGACAACAGCTACTCCGAGAACAGCCGGTACATCGATCCGCTTCCCAACACCACCGACGGCTCGTTCGAGGTGTTCGCCGGCGCGCAGCGAATCGAGCGCTACCTGTACCTGTCCGACGCGCGGTTCGCCAACACGGGCGACTCGGCCTTGCTGCGCGTGTACCTCGGGACACCCGAGCGCGGCGCTCGTGATCTCGCGCGACTGCTCGAATGGGAGTACTGGGAAGGCACGCGATGGAAAGAGCTGCAGCCCGCGCAGCTCGAGGTGGATCGCGGCGAGGTCGCGTTCATGGGCCCGCTGCGGTTCGAGCCCACCACGGTCAATCACATCGAGGGGCTGTGGATGCGCGGCCGCCTTGCCGAGGTACCGGAGGCTCCCGAGGACACCGAGATCGATACGATCCGGGCGCGCGTCGAGGTCGTCGGGGAGGGTCTGCTTCCGACGCACGCCTACGCGAACCTCGATAGCAGCGCGTTCCTCGCGCTCGACCTCGGCAAGAACATCTACCCGTTCGGCAAGGAGCCGAAGGCTGACTGCATCCTGTACCTCGCGTGCGACGAGCTGCTGCAGACCGCCGACGCGTACATCTCGATCGAGATGCTGCTCGCCGACTCGAGCGTGATCCCGCGGCCGAATCCGTCGGAGCAGCTCGTCCTCGCGTTCGAATACTGGGACGGCAAGCGCTGGCGGCACCTCGGCCGCTCGGCGCCGCGCGGTGCCTTGCCGGGCGCCGGCGACGAGCTCGGGTTCCACGACGATACGAAGGCGCTCTCGCAGTCGGGCATCGTCAGCTTCCGTCGGCCAAAGGACATGGAGCCGGTCGACGTCAACGGCGTGATCAAGCGCTGGGTCCGGCTTCGCATCGAGAAGGGCGACTACGGCGAGAGCGGGAGCTACACGCTCGAGAGCGACAAGTGGATCTTCAAGGACGACCGGCCGCTGCGGCCACCGGCGTTGCGCTCGATGACGCTCCGTTATCGCGAGGACTACCGCGACGTGCGGTACGTGCTGTCGTTCAACGACTTCCAGTACACCGACGTCACCGAGGTCGCGCGCACCGAGTTCACCATCTTCCAGCCGTTCCAGGCCAAGCCCGAGGAATCACCGGCGCTCTACCTCGGCTTCACGGCCAAGCCGCCGAATGATCCGATGGGGATCTACTTCCAGCTCGACGAGGAGCTCGGCCTCGGCTCGCTGCCGTCCGAGGAGGCAACGATCACGACCGGCGAGCTCTCGAAGTTCGAAGCGGCGCGCAAACAAGCCTGGGAGAGCGGGCAGCGGGTGGTCTGGGAGTACTGGGATGGCCGCGAGTGGGAGCCGCTCGCCGTGGACGACGAGACCCATGGCTTCACGAGCTCCGGCTTCGCGTTCTTCGTCGCACCGGAGGACTGGGCAGGGGCGAGCAAGTTCACCGAGGAGCGCTTCTGGCTGCGCGCTCGCCTCGAGCAGGGCGGGTACGTCAAGCCGCCGCGCATCCGCATGGTGGTGACCAACGCGATCGACGCGTTCAACCACGAGACCGTCCGCGAGGAGACCCTCGGCAACTCCGATGGGTCACCGCTGCAGAGCTTTCGGTTCCTGCGTCAGCCGATGCTGGACGACGAGATCGTCGAGGTCCGCGAGAAGCAAGCACCGCAGGTCGAGGACGTCACGGACCTCGGTCCGGACCCTGTCCGCCCGGTCGACCCCGAGAACCCGCAGAACAACGAGCGCTGGGTCCGGTACAAGCGTGTCGACAGCTTCTTCGCGTCGACGCCGAAGAGCCGGCACTACACGCTCGATTACGTCTCGGGCGTGATCTCGTTCGGCGATGGTCGCCGCGGCATGGTGCCGCCGGAGGGGAAGAACAGCGTGCTCGCGCAGTCCTACCGGATCGGTGGCGGGGCGATGGGCAACGTCAACGCCGGCACGCTGACCTCGCTCGGTCGCGCACTCGCGTACATCGAAGGCGTCACGAATCCGCTGCCCGCGCAGGGCGGCGCGAACCGCGAGACCATCGACGAGGCGAAGAACCGCGCGCCGTACACGATCAAGAGCCGCGATCGCGCGGTGACCTCCGAGGACTACGAGATGCTCGCGCTGCGCGCCTCGACCACCCTCGCGCGCGCGCGGTGCGTGCCCGATCGTACGAACCGCGGTCACGTCACCCTCGCGATGGTACCGAAAGGCGAGCTACGCGGGCAGGAGCTGACGCGTCGGCTCGTTCCGTCGAACGAGGTGCTCCGCCACGTCAAGCGGTACCTCGACGACCGCAAGCTCGTCGGCACCGTCCTGAACGTCATCAAGCCCCGCTACAAGGACCTGTCGCTGCGGGTCGTGCTGATCCGCCGTACGGTCGGCACGAGCGATCGCCTGCGCAAGGACATCGAGCACAAGCTCCGCCGCTATCTGCACGCGCTGGTCGGGGGTCGCGACGGCAAGGGCTGGGAGTTCGGGCGGCCGGTCCTCAAGGCCGAGCTCGTTCACCTCGCCGAGGAAGTGCCCGGCGTGGAGGGCGTCGACTCGCTCGGGATCTGGGACGAGCAGCGCAACGTCGGTGTCGAGCACCTCCGCCTCGATGACGACGAGCTGCCGTTCCTCGTACACGTCCACGTCGCGGAGAAGGTCCGGGACGACATCAAGTAGCGATGGCCACCGACGCACTCCTCAATCGACGTGTCGTCCGGGTTCCGGACGTCACGGGCCGAAACCTGGTCAAGGCGACGCTCCTCCTCGAGGACGCGGGTCTGCCGCGGGTCGTCACGCTCTACCGCGAGAGCTACGAGGACCGCGATACGGTCCTCGAGCAACGTCCCGCTCGCGGGCAGATGGTCTACGAGGACATCGAGGTCACGATCTGGGTCGCGCGTCGCGGCTACCTCGAGAACCTGCCGGCGATCTACCGCCGGTCCGATGGCGTAGGCCGCAACCTCGTCCGCGAGCTGTGCTTCGTGTTCGAGCACATGTTCGACTCGGTCGAGAAGAACCTGACCGACGGGTGGCGGTTCTACGATCCGCACGCGTCGCCGGTCGACTTCCTCAACTGGCTGTCGCAGTGGACGGCGTTCACGCTCGACCTCGACTGGCCCGAGGCGCAGAAGCGCGCTCTCGTGAAGCGCGCCGTGGACCTCTACCGGATCCGCGGCACCAAGCGCGGCCTGGCGCTGTTCCTGATGCTGTTCACCGGCCACGAGCCCGACATCGCGGAGAACACCTGGCCGTTCAAGGGCTTCCGCATCGAGGCCGAGGGGGCAGAGCAGGGCGCCCGCATCGCGCTCGATTCGGTGATCCTTCCTCCCGTCGAGCTAGCCCACTGCTTCGTCGTCACGATGCCCATCAAGTTCGAGGCCGTGACCGCGGAGGCCGTGATCCGCATCCACCAGATCATCCAGATGGAGAAACCGGCGCACACCCAGTACTACCTCCGGTTCGCGGAGGAGAAGGGCGACGTCGAGCTTCGCGAATTCTTCTCGATCGGTCTGCGCTCCGGTATCGGCATCGGAGCTGAGGTCGTCGAAGGCGAAGAAGAGGACAAGTCATGAGCGAGAACGCACAGCAGGGTTTCAAGCGCATCAACTTCTTCAAGGGGTTCCTGACCACCGAGAAGGACTGGAACGATGCCGAGCGCTATCACATCGACAAACGTCGCCTGCACAACCGGATGCTCCACTCGCCGGGCATCATCTACGGTTACTCCGGGGACCTGAAGGTCAACGCGCGTGCCCGTGGTGACCTCTCGGTCGAGGTCCAGCCGGGCTACGCGATCGATGGTCAGGGCAACGACCTGATGATCTTCGATGCGGGGATCCGCAACATCAACCTCGAGGAGTTCCGCCTCCCGCAGACGATCTACATCGTCCTGCGCTACTACGAGGAGCTCACCGACTTCATCGCGTACAAGGAGAACCTCGAGTACAAGGGCCACCGCCGCGTCCTCGAGTCGTGTCGGATCGAGATCTCGCAGACCGAGCCGGATATCCAGCGCGAGGTCGAGCTCGCGCGCATCTATCTCGAGAAGGGCGTCCAGCGCGTGCGCGATGCGCGCGACCCGGCCGATCCGAAGCCGAACGAGATCGACATGCGCTACACGCCGCGCGGCGGCATGTCGGGATCGACGCTCGCTCCGCACCTGCGGCTGCGGATGGAGAATCTCCTCTGGCAGGTCCGTCGCGGGGCGCTCGAGTACACCCGGCGCGGCGTGATCGCGGCGCACGATGTGGTGCAGGCCTGCAACACGGCGCTGATGCTGCTCTACGCGAACCTTCTCGATCTGCGCAACGTCTTCGATATCTTCAAGCTCGTGATCGACTCCGAGGGGGAGATGGCGCTCGACGTGGATGTCCACCATCCGACGATCGCGCAGAAGAAGGAGTTCTCGGAATACCGCCGCCAGGTCGAGATCCTTCGCGGCCTGCTCGCCGAGAACAAGAACAACATGGACGCGTACATGAACCTCCTCGCGTATCAGGCGAAGTGCGCCGAGATCGCGATGTCGGCCGTCGCCGGCGAGAAGTCGCTGATCGAGGCGCCGAAGGAGAAGAAGGACGCTCCGAAGGCCGCGAACATCAGCGACTGGGAGGGCGTGAAGGGCATGCCCGCGCCCAAGCCCTCGATGGATCTCGAGGGGATCACCTGGGTGCTGGTCGACGAGATCGAGATCCTCAACAAGGACTCCGAGGACAAGCACCTGTTCACGATCAAGGAGGCCAAGGACTCCTACCGGTCGCGCCAGAAGCTCAAGTACCCCGACGGCACCACCGTCGAGGATACCGGGCGGGCGCACGTCGATGGCTACAGCGAGTTCAAGATCTTGAACATCACCCCCGGGCGCCCGGTGGTCATCCTGCGCCGCATGGACTACGTGTACGGCGACTACGAGATGGAGATGAGCGTCGGTGGGAAGAAGGTTGCGGTGGTGGCATGCGTCGGGACCGACCGCGTCCACCGCTGGCGCAACTGGCCGGCGATGCTGCCGGCCGAAGCCGTGACCGAGGCATCGCTGACGATCCGCCAGCAGTCGATCACCGCCGGTCGCGACATCAACATGTTCCACATCTGGGTCTACCAGCCCAAGTAGCCCCGTCTCCGACGGGGGGCAGTTCCGCCGCGCGAGCGTGCTAGGATATGGGCGCGCAGCGTGCGCGAGGCGTGAAGTGGGGGGACCCGTCCGGAGGAGCCATCGATGATCTTAGAGCACCTCGAGTTCATCTTTCGCCCGTTCAGAATGATCTGGAACAGGTGGCTCGGCGTGAAGAACGTCCAGGGCAACTTGCAGATCGAGGCGGGCCGCGCGAAGAACCTCGTCGGTCGCGGCAAGGATGCGGCCGGGAAAGTCGGACAGTTCAACCAGAAGCTGAACGCCATGGGCCAGCCAGCACAGCAGGGAGCGAACATGCAGCAGCAGCCGCCAGGAGCACCGGGTGCACCAGGAATGCCGGGTGCCGCAGGAGCACCGAACGTCCCCAACCCCAACCCGCCGATCAGGACGAAGGGGTTCTGGATCTTCGCCAAGAAGTCGTGCAGCCAATGCGAGCAGCAGCTCGACAAGAGCTGGCCGACCTGCCCGTACTGCGCGCAGATCGCCCAGCAAGTCATCGCGGCTCCGGCGAAGCAGGCGTTGAAGACCCAGGCGTTCGTCATCGATGCCCACGGCGGCCCGGGCAGCATGCAACTCCTCGGCTGGATCATCCCCCTGCAGGGCCCGCAGAAGGGTGAGCTGTTCACGCTCTCCCCGAACACGACGATCGGCACCGATCCCACGTCGACCCTCGTGCTCAACGACAAGTTCATGTCGAGCAAGCACGCCGAGATCAAGGCGGAGAACGGCATGTGGGTCCTCCGCGACGCCGGCTCCACGAACGGCACCTACGTCAACAACAAGCGCGTCGACCGGCACGAGCTCGTCGACAACGACTTCGTCAAGTTCGGCAGCGCCATGCTGAAGTTCAAGAGCCTATGACCCGGACCACCATCAAGCGTCGCCGTCGAGCCGGGATCGCGCTGACCGCGATGATCGCTTCGCTGTGGGGCGTCGCGCCGGTCGCCGCCGAGGGCGGGCAGATCGAAGTGTTCCTCTCCGTCAAGACGCCGGATCCGAACAAGGACGACGCGCCGACCGTCGAGGCGACGATCGTCGGTGGCCCGACGGTCCCCGTCACGGAGTTCCTGCTCATCGATCCGAACGCGAAGCCGCAACCGGTCTCGCTGAAGGCGAGCTCGCTGCGCCCCTACACGGCAGGTACCGAGACGATCGCGGTCGCGTTCGTGATCAACGGCCAGGAAGTCTGGATCGGCAACGACGATCTCGAGCCAGAGGAGAGCCCGGCGCGGCACCTCGGCATCCTCAAGAACCTCAAGCAAGCGCTGCAGACGGTGCCGTTTGCGACCGCGGGCCCCGCCGGCTCGAAGGGCGTGCTGATCTCCTACGGTGACAAGGCCGAGGTAAAGGTCGCGATGGGGCCGATCGCGAACATCACGCCCGAGGCGCTCGGGACACAGAAGGACTACTACAAGAAGTTCGGCACCTCGATGGTCGAGGGAATCAACCTCGCCGTCGCCGAGCTCCATAACGTCACGGCGTCGCGCAAGGCGCTGATCGTGATCTGCGACGGCAACGACACCAACAACGAGGCCGCGAAGGCGCAGCTCCAGACCCTGAAGAAGCAGGCCTCGAACGAGAAGATCCAGACGTTCGCCATCATCTACAAGGGCGAGCTGTCGGAGCCGGGCAACGTGATCACCACGATGATCCCGACGGCCACCACGGTGTCCAACGCCGAGGGCATCTCGTCGACGATGTCCGGAATCCTGTCGCGCATGTCGGATCGCTACTACCTGACGTTCCCGGGCTACGACGCGAAGCTCAAGTACGGCCTGACCTGGGACGGCAAGCAGCACGACCTGGTCATCAAGATCGGCAAGGACGACACCGAGCCGGTGCCGCTCCAGCTGTCGCCCGTGTGGCAGCCGCCGAAGAAGGGCGGGTTCCCGTGGTGGATCCTGATCGTCTCGATCGTCGGTGGGCTGCTGCTCCTGATCATCCTGGCCAAGGTGTTCGGCGGGAAGAAGGAAGAGCCGATGCCGGTGATGCCGGTGATGCCGATGGCCGCGGCGCCCGCCGAGCCGCCGAAGCCAATGGGGCCGGTCAAGACCGTGATGTTCAACGCCAGCGGCAGCGACGACGGATTCCCGGTCGTCGGCTGGCTCGTGCCGCTCAACGGTCCGGCGGCGTACCAGACGCTGAGGCTACGCTCCGGAGGAACCAAGATCGGCACCGCGCCCCCGAGTGACATCGTGGTCAACGACGGCTTCATGAGCACCGACCACTGCCACATCAACGCGTCGCCGACCGGCTTCGTGCTGGTCGACCCGGGGTCGACGAACGGCTGCTACGTGAATGACCGCAAGGTCCAGAAGCACGAGCTCGTGGACAACGACACGATCACGCTCGGCAAGACCAACTTCAAGTTCAAGTCGATCAACTAGCAGGCACTCGTGGAGACTGGTCCGCTCGTAGGCATCATCGTCGGTGGTGCGGTCCTCCTGCTCTTCGTCATCTACTTGATGGCGAAGAAGAGCAGCCCCCCCGCCAATCAGAAGGTCTGCGGCGGGTGCAAGTGCGTGATGCTGCCGGTCTGGACGAAGTGCCTGTTCTGCGGCTGGCAGCCCGGAGCTCGGCTCGAGTTCATCCTGGGGCCGATGGCGAACCAGGTGCTCCAGCTGTCGGAGGACGTGACGACCATCGGCTCGGTCTCCGGCGCCACCGTCGTCCTCGCCGACCCAGCGGTCTCGAAGAAGCACGCCGCCATCCGCAAGGTCGATACCTCGTACGAGCTTGCCGATCTCGGATCGACGAACGGCGTGTACGTCAACGGCCACAAGGTCCCGAAGAAGACGCTCGAGGTCGGGGACATCATCCGGGTCGGGAACACCGAGGCCGTGTTCAAGCGCGGCTAGCCCCAGGGATCGCTTGTGTTGACCCGCGTAGGCGTAATCGTAGGCGTAAGCGTAGGCGAAATTCCGGAAGCAACCGCGCGGCGGGCTCGCCGATACGGCGTGGATGTTCCATTTTCAGACGCTGGATGTGTACAAGTGCGCGGTCGCAGTTCTCCCGATCGGATACGCGCGTGCGGCGCTCGGCGACGGTGAGCTCGCAAGCCAACTGCGCCGGGCGGCGCTGTCGATCAATCTGAACATTGCCGAGGGGACCGGGCGATTCGGCAAGGA
>JAYVLW010000802.1:0-3014 GCA_043759315.1 Myxococcales bacterium | reverse complement strand
CGCGCGATCGAGCTGCGCGACCTGCTCGCGATCGAGGACGAGACCGGCCCGCTGACCGTGCTGCGCGAGGCCGTGAAGCGGAACCTCGTGCTCTCGCCCCTCGAAGGCGACCTCGACCACAAGAGCCTCCTCGAGGTGTGGAGCTCGAAGAAGTTCGCGAGCTTGTTCACGCCCGTCGAGCGCCGCGCCCTTGCACGTCACGTCCTGTGGACACGCCTCCTCACGCAGCGTCGGACCGATGGGTTCGACGGCAAGGACGTCGACCTGCCGGCGTACGTCCGGAAGCAGCGCGGCAAGCTCGTGCTGAAACCGATCCGCGCGTGCGGCGGCGAGGGCATCCTGATCGGCAAGGACACGTCGCAGGCCGCATGGAGCCGTGCGATCGCGCGCTCCCTCTCGGGCAAGGAGCCCGCGGTGGTCCAGCGCTACATCAAGAGCGCGATGATCGATTCACCGGTCGTGCGCGGCGCGCGCATCGCCCACGAGCGCCACTTCACCACGTTCGGCCTGTACGCCTCGCCTCGGACGCTCGGCTTCCTCGGCCGCGCCGCGCCGTTCCCCGTCGTCAACGTATCGCGCGGCGGCGGGATCGTCGGCGTCCTGATCGTGTAGCTGCGTCTTAGCGGTTGCAGGCGGGCAGCGACTGACTCGCGCACACCGGCGGCGTCGCGCCAGTCGCCACGGCCTCGGTCCACGCGACGACGTCCTCGATCCTCTTCTCGAGCACGGTGTCGTGGGTCGCGGTCGCATCCGTGCACAGGTCAGGTTGCACCCCCTCCGCGCGCAGCTTCGCCACGTCGCAGGCGGCCTCACCGGCGGCGGGCATCACCTGATCGGCGAGGCCCTGCGTGATCAGCACCCGCGCGCCCTGCGCATCGGCGGTCACGAAGTCGCCCACCAGCCAGTCGTGGAACAGCTTGCCGGTGCCGGTGCAGCCCGCGGTGCCGTCGATGCAGGCGATGACCTGAAGGCGGAACGCGGTGTCGACGAGGTCCCGTAGCCGCGGCTGCTGCGCGTTGAGTGCGCCGCCGAGCGGCACCGTGCACAGCGAGTCGATCGAGCCGACGAGGCTCGAGCGCTCGTTCGCGGGAAACGCATCGCCCGCGGCCGCGGCACCCATCCGGTTCGCCATGAAGCCGTAGTGGCGCAGCACGGCAACCGTCGGCGACGACAGCCCGGCGAGCGCGGTGATGTCGTCGGGGTTGCGCAGGACGCCCTCGTAACCGAACGACCGCGTCGAGATCGGCCACTCGGGCGCGATCGCCGCGACCGCCTTCAGCGTGTGCTTGCCGGTCATCGTCAGCTCGAGCGCCTGCGCGCCGAGCACGATGCCGCCGCCCTGGCTGTAGCCCACGGCTGCGATCGCGTCGCCGACGACGTTGCCCGGGATCAGCGCGCGCAGCGCAGCGGCACCGTCGAACAGCTGCGCGACCTCCTCGTGGGTGTCGAGGTACGCGTGCACGCCCGCGTTGCCGAGCCCCGCGTAGTCGGGCGTGATCGTCACGAACCCGCGCGCGGCGAACGGCAGGGCGAGGTTCGCCTCAGGCATCGCGTCCCTGGAGGGCGCGCACGAATCGGCGATGCCCGAGGTCGGGCGACCGATCAGCACGATCGGCGCCGGCACGACGCGCGGCACGAGCGGGAGGTACGCGGTCGCCGTGGAGATCGCCGGGCTACCATCGCTGCGCACCGTGCGGTACGCGAGCTTGACCACGCGCGCCCCGGTCTGCGCCATCACGCCCTCGGCTCCACTGCTCGCCATCGCGGTCTGCACCTCGGCCTGGGTCAGCTTCGCGCCGAGCGCACACGCCGCGATCGATCCGCGCGGGCCGGCGCCCGCCTGCGCCGCGTAGATGCCGTCCGCCGTCGAGGTGCAGGCCGGATCGGCGGTCCACAGCCCCGGCACCACGGCGCCATCGCCGGCGACGCTCGCATCGGGCGTGGTGTCATCGTCGCCCGCACCCGGCGTGCCCTGGCTGCACGCCACCAAGATCATCGCCCCCATGGCAATTCGGTTCACGGGCAGCGTCATAGCGAGGTCCACTCGCCGGAGACAACGAACAGTCGTGTGACAGCGCGAATGTTACCGAAAGTACAAACGCCCCGCGGCGAACCGCGAGGCGTGGAAGCGAGGCTAGGGATGTGAAACTGGTGCTGCTTACTCGAACGAGAGCTTGACCGAGTTGATCTTGCCGACGTCCTGCGCCGCGTTATCGACGACCTTCAGCGTCCAGCGCGCGTTCGGGCTCGCGCCAACCTGCGCCGCCGTGAGGGTGTACGACTCGACGATGTTCGCCGCGGAGCCGCCCTGGTTGACGCGCAGGTCCTTGACCTTCGTGCCGTCCTTGAGGAGCGTCAGCGTGAGGTCACCCGAGTAGGTGTGCGCGATGTCGACCGAGACCGTGAGCGCGACCGAGCCGGTGACGCCGGTGACCGGAACATCGACCGAGACGCCGGTCGCGTTGTTGTCGGGGATCGTAGAGCCGGGGGTCGCCGTGAACACCTTGGCCGGGCCGGTGCCGCCGCCGCCGCCGGTCGAGATCGACTTGGCGATCAGCTCCTTCACCTTGGCGACGTTGACGTTCGGGTTGGTCGGGTTGTAGCGACCGGTCGGGGTCCACAGGAAGTCGACGTGCGAGTCCTCGGAGTCCGCGCAGAACCGACCGCCGATGACCTTGCCAACCGTGTTGACCTCGAGGATGTAGTGATAGTCGTCCGTCGAGATGTTGTTCTCGAAGCCCATCGGGCGCGCGCTCGCCTGGCCCTCGGTGATGTAGTTGACCGTGACCCGAACCTCGTACAGATCCTTCGCGTTGCTGTTGTAGGTCCACGTCGAGCCGGTGGCGCCGACGCAGGTGTTCGCCTTGGCGGGGGTGACCTTGACCTGGTTGGTCACCTCGTAGCCGACGACCGGTTGGTTCCACACCTCGAAGTTCGCGGTGCGATCCTCGATCAGCGGCAGCTGCGCGATGCCGAGGAAGTTGGTCAGGATGACGTGCAGCGAGCCGGGGTTG
>JAYVLW010000801.1:0-6439 GCA_043759315.1 Myxococcales bacterium | reverse complement strand
TGCGCATCGCCGCCGCGCGGACGACCGCGAACTTCCACGGCTGGCGGTTGGTATTCGAGGGCGCCGTGATCGCGCCTTCCATCACGCGCTCGAGCACGTCGCGGGTGACGGGACGGTCACTGAACGTGCGCACGCTGCGCCGCGAGCGCAACCACTCGAGCATGTCTGGTCCGGGCTTCATTCGAGCTTGAACCCTCCGTCGACGTTCCACACCTGCCCCGTCACGTAGCTGGCGTCGTCGCTGCACAGGAACGCCACCACCTTCGCGACCTCCTCGGGCCGACCGAGGCGCTTGAGCAGCGTGCGCTTGAGCAGCTCGTCGGGTGCGATCGCCTTGAGCTCCGCCGTCATCGCCGTGTCGATGATGCCCGGCGCAACGCAGTTGACGCGGATCGAGCGCGGCGCGAGCTCCACCGCGAGCGACCGCGTGAACGCCTCGACCGCGCCCTTCGATGCGGCGTAGTTGCTCTGCCCTCGCCCCGGCCGCTGCGCCGCAACCGAGGACAGTGTCACGATCGTGCCGCTGCGCTTGCTCACCATGCGGCGCGCAGCCTCACGGCAGCACGCGACGACGCCGAGGAGGTTCGTCGACATGACGTCCGCGTAGTCGGCCTGCGTGCTCGCGCCGAGCAGCGTATCGCGGGTGATCCCCGCGTTGCAGACGAGCACGGCGAGGGGGCCCAGCTTGTCGACCTCGGTGAACATCGCGGCGACCGCCGCCGGATCGGAGGCGTCAGCGCGGATCGCAACGGCGCGCGCCCCAGTCGCCTCGACGGCGGCGGCAGCCTCCGCCGCGGCGGCTTGGTCCTGGCGATAGTCGAGCACGACGGCGAACCCGCGCCGCCCGAGCTCGACCGCGATCGCACGGCCGATCCCGCGCGACGCGCCGGTGACCAGCGCCACGCCTGCGTCGCTCATCGCGGCACCTCCACCCTGATCGCCGCCGCGAGGCCGGGCTGGCTCGCGTGTAGCCCCAGCGCGACACGGGCGGTGGTCAGCGTCCCGCGGGTCACGGGGACGAGGTCGCCCGCGGCGGCGAGATCGAGACCGGCGACCGGCGGTAGCGTGCCCGCGCGCAGCGACTCGGCGAGCACGATCGCCTGGACGAGAGTGGTCGCGGCCCCGAGCTGGCCCATCGCCGCGGACGGTGCAACGAGCGCGGCATCGCGCGGGACGATGGCCCCGATCGCCGCGCGCTCGTCGGTGTCGAGGTCCGGCCACGCCCGCGCGGTACCGGCGATCACCATCGCGCCATCCGCGACGTGCGCGGCGCAGCGAGCGAGCGTGGCCGTGGAGTCGGCCTCCGCGCCGGCGGCGTCGCGCACCTCGAGCCACGCGACCGGCGAGACGGCCTCGCGAACGAGCACGAGCGCCGCGGCGGCCTCGCCGGGCACGAAGCCGGCGGCGTCCGCGGCGTAGGGCGCGATCAGGCGTGCGAGCGGTGCGTGCGTCGCCGAGCGGCGCGCGCCGAGCTCGACGAGGGTCTCCGGCTCGAGGAGCGAGTCGTACGCGATGACGAGCGCCGCGTCGATCGCGCCGTCGCACAACGCGCGACTCGCCGACGCGATCGCCTGCGCACCGGCGCTGCCACCGCCGAACGTGGCGCCCTCGCCGCGCAGACGCAGCGTCGATGCGGCGAGCGCATGCACGTTGTTCGAGAGGTGGCGCAGCATCCAGTAGGGGTGCACGTCGCGGAGACCGCGCTCCCACATGCGCTGGCCGTCGTCGGCCTGGTTCGCGAACGCGGGCATCATGTACTCCCAGTGCGCGCGCAGGCCGCCGACGCCGCAGAACACGCCGATCCGCGGGCCGGCCTCGATCCCCGACGCCGCGAACGCCTCGCCGGCGACCTCGAGTCCGAACAGGCCCATGCGGCCGAGGAACCGCGCCTGCCGCGATTCGGCGGGCTGCTCGCGCAGCGGCGCGATGGTCGTGCACGAGTATCCCGCGCGCAGGTCGGTGGTCGCGGCGCGCTCTCCGGCGAACAGGCGCGCCATCGCCACGTCGACGCTGTTGCCGAGAGGGGTGCGCCACGCGCGCGCGATCATCGCTACCTTCACGCCGGCCTCCCGAGCGCGAAGCGCGCGTTGTGGACGATGCGCCACATCAGCTCCGCCGCGACCGTTCGGCGTCCTCGGATGACCGCACCGAACCCGCGAGGCTCGCGGCTCGCGCGTGGTGTGCGAACCACCTCGACCGGATCGTGGCAACGGCCGCTCACGCTGGCCTCCCGATGACGAGGCTCGCGTTCTGACCACCGAAGCCGAACGAGTTGGAGAGCACCGCGTCGACGCGCTCGGCGCGGGGTCGCGGACCGATCACGTCGACGTTGCACTCCGGGTCGCGCTCGACGAAGTTCGCCGTGCCCGGGAGCACGTCGCGCTCGAACGCGAGCAGACTCGCGGCGAGCTCGATGGCGCCGGCCGCCGCCATCAGGTGGCCGACCGCGCCCTTGATCGAGCTGACCGCGACACGCGACGCGTGCCCACCGAGCGCCCCGTGGAGCGCCAGGCATTCCGCCGGATCGTTGAGCGGAGTCCCCGTGCCGTGGGCGTTGACGTAGCCGATCGCCTCGGGTGCAAGCCCGCTGCGCTCGATCGCCCGCACCATGGCGTGTCGCGCGGCCACACCGTCGGGGCGGGGCGCGGTGGCACGATAGCCGTCCTGCGTGCTGCCCCAGCCGAGGATCGTCGCGAGGGGCCGTGCACCGCGAGCCGCCGCGCGCTCCGCGCTCTCGACCACGAACATCGCCGCGCCTTCGCCGATCACGAGCCCGTCGCGGCGGCGATCGAACGGGCGGCACGCATCGATCTCGTCGCGCGGCGACGGTGCCCCGAGCCGGCACATCCCGCCGAGCCCGAGCGGATTGACCATCGAGTCTGCGCCGCCGCACATCACGATGTCGGTCGCGCCGCGCGCGATCAGCGACGCGGCGTGTGCCAGGGCCAGCGTCCCCGCGGCGCACGCCGAAGCATTGACGACGATTGGCCCGCGAAGATCGAGCCGGGCGTGCAATAGCCGCGCGCACAGGTCCACCGGTGCCCGGAACCGCACACCGGGTGCTCGGTCGGCGCGGTCCCACGCGATCGCGCGGTGTCCCGCACCGTCATGATCGAAGATGGGCACCAGGTCCTCGAGAAACGCTTGCTCGAGACCGAGCGCCATCACGAGGGTTGCGCGCCGCTCGCTGTCGCCGCATCCCGCCATCCGCCACGCCTCCGCAGCGGCAACCAGACCGAAGCCGACCTTGCGATCCCGCAGCGCGCCCGATACTCCGAGCTCCTGCGCATACGCCGCATCCCCGAGCACCGCACCGAGCCACGCCGCGTCTGCGCACGGCACCGGCACCTCGCCTGCCACGCGCGTGGGGAACGTCGACGCCTCGAATGACCGGATCCGCGAGATGCCGCTCCGACCCTCGGCGAGCCCGGTGAACAGCGCGTCGATCCCGACGCCGAACGCCGACACCGCCCCCACGCCGGTGATCACCGCGGTCATCCCGTACCTCGTGCGAGCACGACGACACCCGGGTCTCCGTCGACTCCGAGCGTGAGCACGAGGGCACGGCACGCCGGCTCCAGGAGATCGGCCGCCGCGATCACGGCGAGGGCTGCACTCGCGGCGAGGCTCTCGCCGAGCGCCGTCGTCGACACGACCATCGCCCCGGGGCACCGCACCGAGGTCCACGAGCGCAGCGCATCGTCGGCCGGCGGTCCCCACGGCGCGATCACGACGAGATCCACGGGATCCGCGAGGCGCGCCACCGCGCCGGCCTCCGCGATCGCATCGGCCAGCGCGCGCCCGCGGCCGCTCGCCACACCGCAGCCCTCGACGACGATACCGGCGCTGCTGGGCTCGAGCGCGATCATCCCAGCGCCATCCGCGGGAACGAGACCGCGCCCGACGAAACCGTCGCGCGCGAGCTCCGCGACCGTCGCCGGGTGCGTCGGCGCATCCGCGCCTCCCGTGATCGCGCGATCGCACTCGCCCGACGCCACGGCATGCACGGCCTCGCCGAGCGCCACGATGGTGCCCGCACCGCGCGAGAACACGGCGCTGTTCGGGCCGCCGAGCCCTTCGAGGATCGCACCGTGGCACAGCGTGAAGTTGTTCATCAGCTGGAACGCCAGGAGCGGATTGCACGCCGCGAGGCCGCGGTGCCCGAACCGCTCCAGCGAGAACGCCCCATCGACGAGGCTCTCGTCGAGGAGCGCCATGAAGTCCTCCAGCGAGCCGGCGGAGGCGCCGACGCCGAGGTAGTAGCCGACACGATCGCGCGCTCCCATCCAGCCCACGTCGCGGAGGAGATCCACCAGGCAGCGCGCCGCGAGGTAGGCCGCCGGAGACATCATCTTGCGCACCCGTGGATTCGCGAGCGGCGTCTCGGCCGGCAGCCCCGGCAGTAGCGCGCCGGCGGCGAGTCCCTGCCCGAGCCCGCGCGCGCGCCCGCCGAACGCCGACAGCGCCGCGCTGCGCGCGACCGCCACCGGGCGCATCACGTGGTCCTCCGCAGCACGAGGCACGAGTTCGCGCCGCCGAACGCGAACGCATTCGCGAGCGCGGCGTCGACATCCTTCGCCAGCGCCCGGCCCATCACGTGCGCCACGTCGCACGAAGGATCCGGGTGCTCGAGACCGGCGGTCGGCAACACGGTCCCCGCGCTGACCGCCTGCCATGCATACAGCGCTCCGAGGGCGCCTGCGCCGGCGACCCAGTGGCCGAGCGCGCCCTTGCTCGAGCTGACGTGCGCATCCGCGACGCGCGCCCCGAGTGCCCGCTTGATCGCCCCGACCTCGATGCGGTCGTTGAGCGGCGTCGACGTACCGTGCGCCTGGACGTAGCCGATCGCCGGATCACCGGCGTCGTGGAGCGCCGCGATCATCGCGCGCGCGGCGCCGTCACCATCCGGCTCGGGCGCGGTCAGGTGGTGCGCGTCCAGGCTGCGGCCGATGCCGGCGAGCTCCACCTGCGCATCACCGCGCTCGGCGGACAGCACCAGCATCGCGGCGCCCTCACCGATGATGAAGCCATCGCGGTGCGCATCGAACGGGCACGACACCCCCCGTGCCGAGAGGATGCTCAGCAGGCCAAACCCCGCGAGCATGAGCGGATCGACATCCGCGCCGACGCCGCCACACAGCGCCACGTCACACTGGCCGAGACGGATCGCCCGCGCCGCTTCGACGATCGCCGCGCTCCCCGATGCGCACGCCAGGGAGATGGTCTCCACCGGCCCGTGCGCGCCGTACTCGCGCGCGAGCGCCGCCGCGACCGCCGATGGCGAGATCACGGCTGCGTCGATCCGATCGGCGAACGGCGGTGCTTCGCGCGCGAACCGCTCGTGGTCGAACGTGGTGTTCGGGCCGCGCCCTGCCCGCGCCAGTCCGAGCGCCGTGGTCCAGTGGCACCGCCCGGACTCCGCGCCGAGGAACACGCCGAGGCGCGCGGGCTCCACCGAGAGGCGCGCCATCTCCCATGCCTCGCGCGCCGCGCGCCGCGTGTAGGGCAGTCGCCGGTCCTCGTCGGGGAACGGCGCATCGATCGCCGCCGCAACGCGGCACGGGAAGCCAGTCGCGTCGAACCGCGTGATCGGCCGGATCGCGGTCGCACCGGCCGCGAGCTCGGCGACGGCCTGGGGCCACGTCGTGCCGAGGGGCGTGAACGCCCCGACACCCCGCACGAACACGCGACGCTTCGCCACTCAGCGCTCCTCCGCCGCGCCCGTGAGCCAGATCTGCAGGTACTCGCGACGCCGCTGGAGGATCGCCGGGTTCGTGATGGTCGTGAACGCGAACGAGAGCTGCGCCTCGGTGACGAGCTTGCCGTCGACACGCGCGCATGCCTGCGCCTGGCCCCCGTCCTCGCTCACACGCTCGCAGCGCGCCTCGAGCTCGAGCTTGTCGCCCGGCCGCACCACGTGTCGGAACTTCGCTCGGTCCGCCATGGTCAGGATCGCGTGCAGGTCATGGCGATCTCGCTGCCGCATCGTTGCCTCGAGCAACACACCCGCGAGCTGCGCGAGTGCTTCGAGGATCATCGCGCCCGGCATCACCGGGTGCCCCGGGAAGTGGTCCGCGAACAGATCATCGGACAGCGACACGCACTTGACGCCACGCGCCAGCTCCGGCGGTTCCAGCGCCGTGATGCGATCGAGGAGGATGTAGCGCACGAGCGCGCAGCCTACCAAAGGCCGTCGACGCGGATCCGGTGCAGACGGGCAATTCCAGGCACCGGATTTCGCCGAAACGTCCGCTGGCGCCCCGCCCTCCACGATGCGATGCAAAGGGGCATGGGTGAGTCAGCGGCAGAGATCCTGAAACACGGGTTCGGCGAGTTCCGCACGTTCGTCAATCCACTGATCGCGGAGCGCGCGCGCCTCGCCCGCGAGCCGATCGAGTTCGTCCGGGTCATCGAAGGCGTGCTCCACGACGCGTCGGGA
>JAYVLW010000800.1:0-5088 GCA_043759315.1 Myxococcales bacterium | reverse complement strand
GAACCCGAAGAACCTGTTCGATGCGTTCCGGAAGTTCGTCGAGTACGAGAAGCGCGACGAGAACAACTCGATCGCCGCGTACGTCGAGCACGAGTACCGCACGATCCAGAACATGCGCGCGCCGAAGCAGGAGGGCCAGGGTGCTCCCGAGCTCGCGCCCGAGGATCGGTTCTTCAGCTACAAGCACTACCTCGACGGCAACGGCGAGCTGATCGATCCCTTGATCCTGATGATCATCGCGAAGGCGATGATCCGGAACAAGCCGGATAGCTACTGCCTCAGCTACGACCTGCGGACCACCGGCATCTCGGCCATGGTCCACGATCTGCTGTCGCTGTACGTCCAGTACGGCATCGATCCGTCGGCGCGCATCGCGTACGGCAACGATGCCTACAACGGTCAGCAGAAGAAGGGCGGCGCGATGCGGCGCGCCTTCGACAAGTTCTTCAAGAAGTAACCGCTACGGCTTCGGCTCGGTCGCGACCGCGATCAGCGAGCACAGCACGCCGCCGAGGATGGCGATCGTCAGCATCAGCATCGCCGTCGGCAGCTTCGTGACGTTGGACACCAAGGTCCACAACTCCATCTTCACCGTGGCGACGGCGAAACCGGCGAGCGCTCCGATGCCGTGCCAGGACTCGACCTTGACCGCGCGCATCGCCATCACGGCCATCGCCGCGGGGATGGCGAACGCCGCGACCATGAGCACCAGACGGAACTTATCGAACTCGAGGAACACGCTGAACATGGAGCCGTGCTCGATCGGCACGAACAGGCTGACGAGGCCGAGCACCGAGAACGCGATGATGGGAAGGGCGAGCTTCTTCACGGGACCTCCAGACGATCGATCGGCGACGAATGGACACAAGCCGCGCCCGGTGAGGAGCGCGGCCTGGCCAAGACGAATGGCGGTTACGCCGTCGCTTCGGGCTTCACGACGCCCATGATCGAGACGATCACACCGCCGACGACCGCGACGATCATCAACTTCATCGACAGTGGAACATCCATGATGTGGGGCGCGAGCTCCCAGATGTGCACCGAGACCGCCACCAGCGCGAACCCGGCCAGCGCCGCGATGCCGTGCCACGCTTGCGCAGGCGGCTTCGCCATGCCGATCGCGGCCACGGCCGTCGGCACCCCGAACCCGGCGAGGAACTTGATGAGATCGATCTTGCTGGCCTCCATCCCGAGCGAGAACAACGAAGGCATCCCCTCGGCCATCGGCAAGAACAGCGACACGAGTCCGATCACGCCGAATACCAGGATCAGGAATTTGAGGTTCTTCACGCGTTTGTCTCCGGCAGAGGCTCGGGGGACAGTACACTCGGGGCGACCTCCCCGGAGATCGCGACGGAGATATTGTCTCAAGCCGCCCGCAGGTCGAGCGATATTTCACCGGCACACCCTCGAAAACGTGGAATAAGACGACCCATGGACACGCTGACAGCCGCCACAGCGGAGGAGCTCCTCGACGGAGCAGCGGTGGTTCCGGCGCTGTCGGGATCGATCGCCGACATGAAGAAGTTGCGGGACCGCTGCCTGGAGGCCGGGATCCCGGTGCTCGTCGGCTGCCCGCCCGGCGCCGGCAAGGGTTGAGGGACCAAGACACACCTCCTGGTCCAGGAGGCAGACCTTCCGAGGCTCGGCTCGCTGCTGCAGGATGACTGGCGCGACGCGCTGATCCGCGAGGGCGTGGATCCGGAGACGCTCACTGCTTCCGCTTCGACTTCGGAGTCCGAGGACCCACCGTGTCCCGCGTGCGGCACCGCGGCGCCGCTCGCGGACGGCGCATGCTCCGACTGCGGCCTGCAGCTGGAGTAGTGCGGCAGACCGAGGTTGCGTCGCCGAGGCCCACCCCGTAGATTGCGCCCGCCATGTCCGAGGTGCAGCTACCGGCGCAGATCGCGAAGCGACGCACGTTCGCGATCATCGCGCACCCCGACGCCGGCAAGACCACCCTGACCGAGAAGCTGCTGCTGTTCGGCGGCGCGATCCAGCTCGCAGGCGCGGTCAAGGCGCGCGGCGATCGGCGCCGCGCCCGCTCGGACTGGATGAAGGTCGAGCGCGAGCGCGGCATCTCCGTGACCACGTCGGTGATGACGTTCGATTACGCCGATTGCACGTTCAACCTGCTCGACACGCCCGGTCACGAGGACTTCTCCGAGGACACCTACCGCACGCTGACAGCGGTCGACTCTGCCGTCATGGTGATCGATGCGGCGAAGGGCATCGAGACGCAGACCCGCAAGCTGTTCGAGGTGTGCCGCCTGCGCAACGTGCCGATCGTGACGTTCATCAACAAGATGGACCGCGAGGGCCGCGATCCGTTCGAGCTGCTCGACGAGGTCGCGAAGGACCTGCAGCTCGAGGTCACGCCCGCGAGCTGGCCGATCGGCATGGGGCGCGAGTTCCGCGGCTGCTACGACCTGTTCGAGGATCGGTTGATCCTGATGGAGCGCAGCAAGGGCGAGTACATGCAGGAGGGCATCACGGTCCAGGGTCTCACCGATCCGAAGCTCGACCAGCTGCTGCCCGACACCGCGGTCGCCAAGCTGCGCGACGATGTCGCGATGGTCCGCGAGCTGTGCCCGAAGTTCGACCTCGAGTTCTATCGCGAGGGCCACCTGACCCCCGTGTTCTTCGGCAGCGCGGTGAACAACTTCGGCGTCCGCGAGCTGCTCGCCGGCGTGGCGAAGCTCGCACCACCGCCGCGCCCGCAGCCGGCGCGCGAGCGCAGCGTGTTGCCGAGCGATCCGAAGGTCTCGGGCTTCGTGTTCAAGATCCAGGCGAACATGGATCCGCAGCACCGCGATCGGATCGCGTTCGTCCGGCTCGCGTCGGGGCGGTTCGAGCGCGGCATGAAGCTGACCGTGCCGCGCACCGGCAAGACGCTCGGCGTGCACAACGCCATGGTGTTCCAGGCGAACGAACGCGAGCTCGCCGAGGAGGCGTGGGCCGGCGACATCATCGGCATCCCGAACCACGGCACGCTGCGGATCGGCGACGCGCTGACCGAGGGCGAGGTGCTGCACTTCACCGGCATTCCGAGCTTCGCGCCGGAGTTCCTGCGCCGGGTCCGCTCCGACGATCCGATGAAGGCGAAGCACCTCGGTCGCGCGCTCGAGCAGATCGCCGAGGAGGGCGGCGCGCAGGTGTTCAAGATGTTCCTCGGGTCTGACTTCATCGTCGGCGTCGTCGGTGCCCTGCAGTTCGAAGTGCTCGCGGACCGCATTCGCTCGGAGTACAACCTGCCGTGCCACTTCGAGGGCACGTCGTTCGAAGTCGCGCGCTGGGTCGACTCCGAGGACCCGAAGCTGATCAAGAAGTTCGCCGACCAGAACCGCGACAACATCGCCGAGGATCACTCCGGTGCGACGGTGTTTCTCGCCCGCAACGAGTGGCAGCTCAACCGCGCGAAGCTGGACTTCCCGGCGCTCCGGTTCTTGCAGAACCGCGAGCAAGCGCCGCTCACTGCTGCGTCGGTCTAGCGCGCGTGGTACGCGGCGTAGACCGCGAGCGCGCGCTGATCGCCGGTGTTCTGCGGGCCGAGCAAGCTCGAAAAGCCGGCTTCGATGCCGAACGCGATCGCACGCGCCGGCGTGACCTCGAACCGAATGCCGAGCGGAACGTGCCAGCCGTCTCGCCACACTGCCAGGTCACCGTCGATACCTGTATGGATCGCGAGCTCCGCATGATCGCCGAGGCGGCGGCCGACCCAGATCGGGACCACCAGCGCATCGCGATTGCCCGCCGCCCGGTTGCCGAGGCCGATCCGCAGGTAGGGGTCCGCGTCGACGACGTACCGGCCCCGTGTCCAGCGCAGCAGCGCGCCCGCGGTGACCGCCGGCTTGACCGGATCGATGTCGCGCAGGAGCGCACGGGCGTGCCAGGCCACGTGAGCTGTCCATTTCATGCGCAGATCGACACCGCTGCCTCGGTAAACGCCCGAGCAGCGCGTCGCAAGCTCGCGTACGCAAAACGACGAACCGGCATCGATTCGATCTACGCTCTGGCTGCTGTGGATCACGCCCAACGTCAGCGCGTCGGTGACGCCGAGCCACACGTCCGGCGCGTACGACAGCGGGCGAGCGAGCCTGCGCTGCGCGAAGTCGGTCTCGATCACGAGGCGTGCATAGACCTCGCCCCGATCCAGCACCATCGGCTCGGCGTGCGCGGGGGCGGCAATGGCCAGGATCGTCGCGACCACGAGCGCTCGCACGGCGCGACCCTAGCATTGTTCCTCCTGCTCGCCTCGACCGGCGCTGCGCTCGCCGGGCCGCCGGATCGCGTGTTGCTCGCGGATCCCGATCCCGAGCTGCTCCACGCCGTGCAGTCGTCGCTGTCGCCGTGGAAGCTCGCGATCGTGATCGAGAGCGAGATCCCCACCGATGACACCCATGCGCACGCGCGCGCCGAGTCCACGGGGGCTCGGTTCGTCGTGTGGCGAGACCGCGATCAGCTCGTGGTGTTCGATCGCGATCGCGATGTCAGCGAGCGCCGGCCCGCGCGCGCGGGGACCTTCGATCCGGTGACCGCCGCCGCGGCGGCGCTGACGGTGAAGACCATGTCGCCTCCCGCCGCCGCCCGACGAGGGTGGCGCCATCGTCGCGCCGCCGCCTGCAAGCGGTGATGCCGACCACGTCGAGGTGCGCCTCGAGGCGGGTGCCGCGGCGCGGGTCCCGACCGGCGCGGACGAGGGGCTCGGCGGCCGCGCATTGATCGCGGTGATGGTGCGACCGAGCACCGCGTACCACTGGCGGATCGGCGCGCGCGGCGATGTCGGAACGGCCGCATCGATCGATCGATCGAAGTTCAAAGGAACGTGGAGCGACTGGGCCGTGCTCGCCGCGGCGAGCTGGACCCACGAGCGCGGGCCGTGGGAGATCGAGCCGTGGCTCGGCGCAGGGGTCGGGCGCGGCACGCTCGACGGCATCGAGATGTCGGTCGCGCGGAGCGAGCGGGCGACCCTGTGGACCGTGCGCGGAGGGGCGTATCTCCGCCGCCGGTTCGCCGCGTTCACCGCCGGCCTCGATGTGGAGCTGGTAGGTACTCCGACCGCTCCCACCTACACCCGCTCCACGATGG
>JAYVLW010000799.1:0-3819 GCA_043759315.1 Myxococcales bacterium | reverse complement strand
TCGAGGTGCTGCGACTCGAGACGTGCCGGCACGTCATGCTCCTCCCCGAGGTGGCGAGCATGCTGTGGAACGGTGGGTTTCCACGCCTCGGCACCACGTCGGCGCGCCGCGCCTCGCAGCGTGCGATCAGCCGCGTCCAGGTCGAGCTGCAGCGCCTGGCGATCGAGGAGCCGACGACCGGGTTGATCGTGTGCGATCGCGGAACGCTCGATGGACTCGCCTACTGGCCGGGGACGGCGGCGGAGTACTTCGACGAGCTCGGCACGACGGAAGAGCGCGAGCTCGCCCGCTACTCCACGGTCATCCACATGCAGTCAGCGACCCGCGAGCACGGGTACCATGCGGCGGGAGCCCGGGTGGAGACCGCCGAGATGGCGGCGGCGATCGACCAGAGAACCCTCGCCGCGTGGGCACATCATCCGCGCCGGTTCGTCGTCGACACCGAGCCCGAGTTCCTGGTCAAGCTGAACCGAGCGCTCGCGCTGCTGCGGGCAGAGATTCCGGCGTGCTGTCGCTGAGGCGCGGCTCGAATGCGCTCGGATCGGCCAGGTACTCGCGGAACGCGATCAGTGCCCGACTGACGTGCCAGCCGTCCGCGTAGCGGTGGTCGATGGTGGCCGTGATCGGCAGGATCGGCCGGGCGACGACGGCGCCCGCCTCGACCACCGGACGCTCCGTGATCTCGCCGACGAGCAGGAGCAGCGGGACGTCATACATCCACGCGAGCGGCGCGAAGCCTTGTGGGAGGCCGAACATCCCGACGCTGCTCACCATCGCGCTCCCGAACGGCGAGCGGCGCAGCCCCAGGCGCGGGATGTCCAGCTGCAGCTGCTCGGTGAGGAAGGCGGTCGCGCGCAGCGCACCGCGCAGCAGCCACGGCGGTAGCGCATCGGTCAGCCCCTTGGTGCGCGCGAACTCCTGGTCACGACCGACCTTCATCGCGGTCGCCCGCTCCGCGAGCTCGTGCGCGATCTCGGCGGCTGGCTTGTGCGGAACGTCGACGATCTTCACGCCCGAGAGGTCGTGGCCGTGCCCCACGGAGGTGATGAAGAACACGTCGACGGTCGGTCGCGGATAGGCGCGGCCGTTGACGATGCGCACGTTGAGATCCGGAACGGCGACCAGCATGTGTGCGAGCGCGCGCCCGACCAGGTGCGTCGGCGTGACCCGGTGGCCCGACACTCGTTGCTCCTCCATCACCGCGAGAAGCGGGCGCGCATCGACCTCGAGCGCCCCGAAGATCTGCGGGTCGTCGGGCGCTCGCCACATCGCGCTCGCCACCTTCCGCCATCCCTTGACTCGTCTCGAGCTGGTCATGGAGCGAGGACGAGCATCCGGCGTGCCATCGGGGGCGGCGCCGGATCCGCGAACCCGGTGCACCGGAGGCAGCCGAGATCGCAACACGTGCGCGAGCATCGGGCGGGGCGACGCGAGCACGCGGGCATGACCGGTGCAACGTCGAGTGGCATGTCGACGCCCTACCCCGTTCACTACTCCGTCGAGCCACCTCCGAAGTTCTCGCGGCTCCAGCTGCTCGGTCGGCTGTTCGCGTTCTGCGCGCTCGGGATGCTCGGGCTCTCGTTCGGAGCGTTGTTCGCGTTTCTCTATCTCGCACTGCCCGCCTATGCGGCGAGCAGGATCTCGAGCCGCGCCGCCGATCCCGGAGGTTACGTCACCGAGGATGGGCCGCGCGTCGTGAAGCTCCTGCGCTGGTTCGCGGCCCTCAGCGCGTGGACCGGGCTGGTCGCCGAGCACCTCCCCAGCCGCGCCCCAGAGGAGACCATCTCGCTCGACGTCTCCGGCCCCGGCAACCAGTCGGCGAGCTCCGCGGTGTTCCGCGTGTTCAGCGGACTCCCGAGCGCGATCGTCCTCGGCGTCCTGTGCTGGTTCGGCGTGCTCGTATGGATGTGGGCGGCCCTCACGATCCTCCTGGGCGAGCGCGTGGGACCGCACGCGTTCCGCTACCTCGTGGGCCTGCAGCGCTGGTCGATCCGCCTGCTCGCCTATCAGGCCTCGCTCGTCGACGAGTATCCGCCGTTCTCGTTCTCCGACACCACCCTGACGCTGCCGACGGCACGCGTGACCGCCTAGGGAGCGCCGATGCCCAGAGTCTGCGAACTGATGACACGCACCGTACGGACCATTCCGCCCGACCTCGATACAGCCGTGTGACTGCAAGGTGCACGCCCGCCGCGGAGTCACGCGCCGACGCGCAACTCGTCAATGATCACGTCGACACCCCGCACACCGCGCAGCGTGCCGAGGATCGCGCGGCGCTCCGACCACGAATGAACCGTGCCGGTGAGCGTCACGCAGCGATCCCGCACGTCGATCTGTACGTGCTGCGCCTCGCGCTGCGCCTGGCGCTGGAGCGCGGCGGCGATCGCGGCCTGGAGCTCCGGCGCGCCGAGCTCCGGCGCCACGACGGCGAGCCGGTTCGAGAGACCGGTCACGCCGCGAACGCGCCGGATGATGCGCGCGGCCTCGTCGCGTTGGCCGGCGGAGTCGACCTCGCCCTCCAGCGTGACCATGCCCCGCGCGATGGTCGTCCGGATCCGGCGCGAGGGAAGCTCGAGATCCTCCGCGAGTGCTTGCCGCACCCGCTCCGCGATCTCGCTATCGTTCGGCGCACCGAGCCCCGGGAGCTTGAGCTCGAGATCGTTCGCGACGTCGAGAACGCCCTCGACCCGATGAGCGGCCTCCTGCGCCGCCATCTTCATCCCCCACGATGGCAGCGTGCCGGTGAGCGTCACGACGCCGTGCGAGACCGTGACCCCGACGTCGGTCTCCGCCACCCGGGGATCGAGTCTCAGCTCGTCGAGGACATCGCGCTGGATCTGCGCATCGGTCTTGGAATGCGACATGACCACCCCAGTTGCATCGCGAGTGCCAGCTACTTACCGTCGCCGAACGGATGACATCCGGCGCACCGCGTCGCGGTCACCTCGTGGTTCTCGAGACCTTTGTGACACGTGCTGCAGGTCGCACGATCGTCCTTGGGTCTCGCCTCGTGACCGGTATGACAGGTCGCGCAGGTCGCGTGTCCCGGGACGCGGTGGAGCCCAGGGCGCTGCGTCGGGCCGTGGCATGTCACGCACGCCGGGGCCACCGTCGAACCCTTCGGACCATGGGGCGCATGGCAGCGCGCGCATGCCAGCCGCGCTCCGTGGCCCGTGCTCGCCTTGTCGGCGTGGCAGCTCGTGCACGTCGCGCTCGCGATCTGCTGACCGGAGTGCGGCTCGTGGCACTTCTCGCACGCCGCGTGCCCGCTCGGTGCGGTCTTCGCCTCCGCCTTGTGGCAGGTCGCGCACGCGACGATCGGCTGTCGCGGCGAGTGCGCGCCACCGGTATGGCAGTTCACGCATCCCGTGTGCCCCGCGCGGGTCTGCGCGATCTTCGGCGCGTGGCAGCTCGCGCACGTCGGCGACGGGGTCTTCGGCGCGTGCGCGGCCTTGCTATGGCAGGTGATGCAGTTGGCGTGACCGGTCATCGCGGTCGATGCGACGGGTTTCTGGTGGCACCGCGCGCACAGGGCGGCGGCGACGACGGGCTTGTTCGCGTGCTGCTCGTGGCAATCGAGGCACTTCACGCCCGCGTGGTGCTGTGGGTTCGCGTGGCAGGTCTCGCACGCCACGGCCATGCGTCCGGCGGCGAGTTGTCGGTGCGGCGGATGGCAACCGGCGCACGCATGGGCAACGCCGCCGCCGGGTGCGGGCGCCGGGTGCTGGACCTTCTCGTTCGCGTGACACGTGGTGCACGCCTTCGGCGCCGCGCCCTGGTGCTCCTCGTGACACGAGATGCACGCGGCGTGCTTCGCGG
>JAYVLW010000798.1:0-9800 GCA_043759315.1 Myxococcales bacterium | reverse complement strand
GCGCCGAACACGACGAGATCGAATTCGCGGCTCATGTTTGCGGCGCCACTCTACCGCTCTGCCAGCCGCCCGGTATGCTGGGCGAGTGTCACCGTTGACCGAGCGCCTGGTCGTTCATCTCACTCCCGGCGATCCGCGCCCGGGTGCCGAGGAGCGGCGAAGGGCAGCGGTCTCCGTGCTTCTCCACGACGAGCCGGGCGGTCCGCGCGTGCTTCTGATGAAGCGCGCCGAGCGCCCGGGCGATCCGTGGTCGGGTCACATCTCCCTGCCGGGCGGCCGCCACGAGACGTTCGATGCCGACCTTCACGCGACGGCGATCCGAGAGACCCGCGAGGAGCTCGGGATCGAGCTCGCCGGAGCTCGGTATCTCGGTCAGCTGCCGGCGCTGCATCCTCACACCTCGGGGCCGAAGGGCATCGAGGTGACGCCGTTCGTGTTTCTCACCGAGGTGGCCGTCACGCCGACCTGCGGACCCGAAGCGCTCGCCGCGTTCTGGCTCCCGCTGGAGACGGCCGCCGCCGGCGCGCTGGACGGTACGTACACATACCCCGGCTCCGCGATGACGTTCCCGAGCTGGAACTACGATGGCCACGTCATCTGGGGATTGACGTGGCGAATCCTCGGCGACGTTCTCGCCACCGGGAGGACCTAGTCCGACCTAGTCCGCGTCCGACCTCCTCAGCGCGCGGACTTTGCCATCGCGCCGAGCGCCGCGAGGCCACCCGAGCCGCGCGCCTTGTCGCCTGCGATCGCTCCACCGATGCCCGCGACGATGCTCTCCAGGAACACGATCGCGGCGACGAACATCCCGAGCGTGTTGCCGAGCTTCGCGCCGGCCTTCACTCCCTCGACGTGCGCACCACTGGCGTCGGCGGCGACCTGCGTGGCCGTGCTGAACAGGGAGCTGACAAGGAAGTAGTACGCGACCGCGGCGACCGCACCGGCCGTCAGGAACGACAGCACCGCTCCGCGCACGCGCGCCTTCGTCAGGTACGTCGAGGCGAAGCCGCCGATCGCGACGATGGCGAAGTAGACGGCGGCGGTGACCTTCTGGCCGAAGCCAGCCGTTGCGTACGATGCGCCGATACCGGCGGCGATCGCGCCGAACGAGAACAGCCAGGTGGTGTGGGCAGAAAGCTTCGTGTCATTGCTCATCGGGAATCTCCTTGTGTGTAGGAGCCCTCGAGCAGCGACCGTGCCACGCGCAAGCGCGCGGAATCGCGTGGTTCACGACTGACACCGCTGGCAATGTGCCGCGAATGGCAGTGCCAGCTAGATCATCGGCGCCGCGAACCCGCGCGCGGGTTTGGCGAACAGATAGCCCTGGATCAGCTCGATCCCGGACGCGATCACCGCATCGAGCTCCGCCCGGGTCTCGACGCCTTCGGCGATCACGCGGCTCCCGAGCTCGCGGCACAGGGTGGCGATCGCACCCACGACGCGCCGCTTGGCCGGATGGCGCTCGAGGTCGCGCACGAGCGACATGTCGAGCTTCACGATCTCTGGCTCGAGCGTGGCGATCGCACCGAGGGCGGAGTAGCCGGCGCCGAGGTCGTCGATCGCGATCCGGTAGCCGAGCTTGCGCAGACGCGAGATCTGGGCGGGTCCGGCAACGGCATCGAGCCCGATGCGCTCGGTGATCTCGAGCACCACGCGAGGTGCGATCTCGGCGAGGGGATCGGTCATCGTGAACATCGACTCGTCGGTCAGCTCGAGACCGTGCACGTTGACGAAGATGAAGGCGGCCTTCGGTGCCTCGGCGGCGGCGCGCGCGACGAGCGAGCGGACCGTCCGGCCGAGCAGGTGGATCTTGTCGAGACGCTCGGCGGCCGCGATCAGCAGATCGGGGCGCTTCAACGACTCTTCCTCGGTACGAAGCAAGGCTTCGAACGCGTAGACCGTCTTCGTCGAGACATCGACGATCGGCTGGAACGCCATCCAGGCTCGCGAGAGCGC
This sequence comes from Myxococcales bacterium, assembly GCA_043759315.1. GTDB lineage: Bacteria > Myxococcota_A > Polyangia > Haliangiales > Haliangiaceae > JABFXX01. The sequence goes on along the minus strand of JAYVLW010000798.1, from coordinate 7,844 downwards.
GCGCTCGAACCGGACCTCGAGCTCGGAGCGCTCGGCGATGAGCTTCGTCGCGTACGAATCAGCGCGCCGCCGCATTCGCGCCACGCCATGGCGGCGTGCCGCGCTCGCGACCCCGGCGAGCAGCGCCTCCGGCTCGAAGGGCTTGGACATGTAGGAGACCGCACCCGTGTCGATCGCGCGGACCGCGCCATCGAGCGATGGATCTCCGGTCATCAGCAGCACGGGCAGATCGTCATCGTGCTTGCGCACCGCGGCAACGAGCTGGAAGCCATCGATCTCGGGCATGTGCACGTCGGAGACCACGCAATCGAACGGTTCGGCGGCCTCGTGTACGGCGGCGATCGCCGCCTTGCCGTGCGAAGCCTGGGTGATCTCCCAGCCCTCGTTCGCGAGGATGCGGGTGCAGACACGACGCATCTGATCGTCATCGTCGACGACCAGCACGCGACCGAGGGGGGGCTTGCTCATCACTTCCTCGAGCGGAGCACCAGCACGAGCGCCGTGCGCAACTTGTCATCGTCCCACGGCTTGAGGAAGTAGCGATGGACGGAGCCCTCGTTGACCGCCCGGGTCGCGATCTCGATGTCGCGATTTCCGGTGACCAGGAACCGGACGACCTCCGGATGGGCCACCCGCGCGTGTTGCAGCAGGTTCAGGCCGTCGGAGTCGGCCTCCAGGTTGAAGTCGCTGATCAGGGCGTCGAACGAGTGGGCCTTGAGGAGGTCCATGGCTTCGCGAGGAGTACCGGCCTCCACGACGTCGTAGCCGCGGAGGGTACGCTTCATGGCGGTCCGGATATCCGGATCGTCGTCGCAGATCAGGATGGACTGCACCGTCTTACCTTACAGGAAAACCGACCGCTCTCCGGATCCTGTAAGGGGTAGCGTGTATGCTTGAGAGGGATGCCGGCCGATCCACTGCGCGTCGCGGATGTGACGCTTGCGGCAGCGGTCAGAGCGAACGCCGACGCGGTGTTCATCGAGCCCGATGGCGTCTCCGAGGGCCAGTACCTGATCACGCTGGAGCGGGAGAGTGCAGCCCTCGCCAGCGTCTCGATCGATGCGTCGATCGGTGAGGCCGTGATCGCACGCCTCGCGTACCTGGCCGAGCTCGATCTCGCGGCACCCCACGCCTCGAGCGGGGTGCTCTCGGTGCGCTCCGGAACGCGTGATGCCGAGGTCGTCATCACCGTGCGCCCGGGAGCGAACCTGCGTGCCGATCTCATGGTGATGCCGAAGGCGCGGCCGCGGAGCGTCCCGATCGCCGTGGTCGAGCCACGGCCGAACGACCTGATCGGCCAGTACAAGGTGAAGGAGTTTCTCGGTGAGGGCGGTATGGGCACCGTCTACGAGGTCGAGCACGCCGCTCTCGGCCGGTCGTACGCCCTCAAGGTCCTCCGCGCGCGGGTGGTCGATCGGGACGAGAGCGCTGCCGAGCGGTTCCTGCGGGAAGCACGCACGGCGGCTCGCGTCCGGCATCCGAACATCGTCGACGTCTTCGACTTCGGCCACATGCCCGATGGTCGGCCGTACTTCGTGATGGAGCTGCTCGAGGGCGAGAGCCTCGCCGATCGCGTCGAGCGTGGCGCGCTGCCGCCGGGCGAGGTCGTGTCGATCGCACGCCAGACGGCGCTGGCTCTCGCGGCCGCACACGACCGTGGCGTCATTCATGCAGATGTCACCCCCTCGAACATCCTCGTGATCGGCGGCGAGCAGCTCCACGTCAAGCTCGTCGACTTCGGCCTCGCACAGCTCGCAGGTGAAGGGATGTCCGACGAGGTGCCCGAGTTCGTGCTCGGGACTCCCGCGTACATCTCGCCGGAGCAACTGCGCGGACTCCCACCCACGGATCGCTCCGATCAATACGGCCTGGGAGCCGTGCTGTTCGAGATGCTCACCGGCAAGCCACCCTACGCGCACAAGGATCTGCGCACGCTGTGCATGATGCACATCGGCGCGCCGATCCCACCGGTCGAGAGCCCGCACGGCCCGTTGCCGCCGAAGCTCGCCGACGTGATCACCACGTGCCTGCAGAAGACACCGCAGGCGCGGTTCCCGGGCATGCGTGCTCTGCTCGCTGCGCTCGACGAGATCGAACGCGTCACCGATCGCCGTGGCTGGCGACGCTGGTTGTCCGCATGAGTGACACGAAGCTCCCGCTGGTCGTGTGCGTCGATGATGACGAGGCGATGCTCGCGACCGTTGCGCGTTGCCTGCGCCGCGAGCAAATCGATGTACGGCCCACGCTGTCCGCGAGCGAGGCGCTCGGCTGGATCGCGTCGGAGGACGTCGCCGTGCTCGTCTCCGACTACGAGATGCCCGAGATGACCGGCGCGCAGCTCGCCGGCCACGCGCGTCGCGTGCGGCCCGAGACCGTGCGCATCTTGTTGACCGGTCGGCGCACGCTCGAGACGGCTGTCGATGGCATCAACCAGGGCGAGATCTTCCGGTTCCTCAACAAGCCGTTCGACAACGAGCAGCTCCGTCAGACCGTCCACGACGCGATCGCACGAAACAAGGAGCTCGTCGCCATGTCAGGCGATCGCGAGCGTCGCGAACGCCGCGAAGCGCTGCGCGCCGCGCTCGAGCAGGAGTATCCGGGCATCTCCAATGTCACGCGGATGGAAGGCATGATCCACGAGCTGCCCGCCGACCCCTGGCCCGAGGCCGCGGTGCTCGGGCTCGTGGGTCTCACGAAGAAGCTCGAGTCGTGATCGCCGGTCACCTCGACGAGACGGGCCAGGTCTGCACGCGCCACGCTGCCTCCACTCCGGACGAGCTACTGGCGCTCGCCATCGTCGGCTCGCGAGCACCCAGCTTTCACCACGACCTCGCGTCCAAGCTGCAGGGCCTGATGATGGCGATCGACGAGGTCGGTGAGCTCGCGGGCGAAGATCCGCCGCTCGCTCGCGCGCTCGAGACCGCACACACCACGCTGCGCGAGGTGCTCGGCCTGCTCAACGTGAATCGCGCGCTGACGAAGCCCCCATCCAGGTCCCGGACCACGCTCAGCGAGATCGCGGCTCGCGCGTGCGAGCGTGTCTACGTGAATCTGAAGGCCGCCGTCCCGGCCGCGGAGCTCGAAGTCTCGACTCCGTCGCTGATCCACGCGCTCTCCCTCGTGTTCGATGTTGCCGGTGGTCCAGGCCGAGGCCGCTCGCTCGTGGCGACCACCGAGCTCGCGGGTGGCACCGTCACGATGCATCTCACCGCGTCTCCCGAGCCGCCGCCGAATGCGGCGGAGTCCCTCGCGCTCGCATCCTTCGTGCTGGCGCGCGAGGGCGGCGAGCTGCGCTGCGCCGATGAAGGCCGCAGGTTCGTCGTCCGGCTTCCCGTCGTCGGCTAACGAATCAAGGCGCGCTCCGTCGTCGACAGCTCGTAAGCGTCGGCGACGGCAGCGGCGATCTGCGCATCGAGCTGCTGCGCGAGAGGCTCCGCGAGCCGGCACTCGACGAGCGCAGTGATCGCGCGCATCGCATCGGTGGAGAGGGCCGGGATCGGCAGGACCGAAAGGTACGCGAGCTTCGGGCGCACGGCGCCGTTGAGCGCGGGCGGAAACCGTCGGCGCGCATACCAGCCGTAGAGCGGCGAGTTGAGGACCGCGAGGACGAAGCGGTCGTCGGTCGGCAGCATCCACACCGTGGTGTCGGGGACGACGTCCCCGTCGTCGAGCGCACACGCGGGCGCGGTCTGGATGTCCTGATAGAGCAAGCGCGGTGCACGCGCCTTGACGAGCGGACCGACCGGATCTTGCAGCTCGTGCCATGCGTAGCTGCCGGGTTTGCGGCCGGACCAGGCTCCGACGTGGGTCGCGGGACGCGGCTCGAGCTCGCGGCGGAATCGCGCGAGGTAAGCCCCGAGCACGGGCAGCTCGGTCAGCTCGGTGCCGCGGTCGATCAGCAGGATGTAGCGGTCCGCGTTCGTATGACGCCACGCGCGCACGTCGCGACCCTTCACGAACGGACGGATCAGCGCTGCCGCGGCGGGTTCTGCATCGAGGATCCGGGCGCGGGTGGCACCATCGATCACGAACGCGCGGTTACAGCCGGTGACCACACCACGCGACGGTCGCTGCGGAATTCGCGCGACGAGCTTTGGAAACGCGGCCTCGATCCGCTCGAGCAGCGCTCGCTCGGAGCCACCATCGAGATGCCACGGCTCCGCCCGCCATCGGGCACGCGGCACGAGCTCGCCGCCCCCGAGCGCATCGGCCACCGTCGTGGTCACGCCCGCGCGGATCGCGCGTACCGGTGAGTCGCGTCCCTCCGTCTTGGTGCCCCACACGATGCATGGGAACGCGTCCGCATCAGCGAACAGCGGCGCGCGCGCGAGGTCGGCAACACCGTCCACGCTGGTGCCCGCCGCGAGGAACGTGCGAAGCGCCCGACCGTACGCCGTGGTGAGCCATTTGTTCGGAACGATCAGGCAGTACCGCCCGTCCGTCCGCAGCAGCCGATGCACCAGCTCGACGAAGTACACGTACAGATCGGCGACGCCGTCGTAGCTCGCGAACTTCTCGAGGACGGATTTGTCGACGAGGCGCTCCTGGCGAATGTACGGCGGATTCGCGACCACGGCGTCGAAGCCGCCGCGCGCGAACACGCCGGGGAACTCGGCGGTCCAGTCGAGTGCGAGTGCATCGCCCACGCGCAGTGCGCTCGCCGGCGCTCCGGTCGCGGCGCGGGCGGTCTCCACAGCGCGGCGATCGATGTCGACGCCGAGGACGCACTGTCGCGCAACGCGCGCGCGCGCCTCGTGCAGCCATTGGCCGCGGTCCACCGGCGGCGATGGGTCGTGCGATGAGGCACGGTTCTCCGCCGCGGCCGGGCCCGCCGCCGCGACGCACCGACTGGCCGCCGGTGGCGCACTCTGCCAGGCGGCGACCACCGCCGTCGCGATCACCTCGGTCACCTCGACGAGGAACGCGCCTTCACCGAGCGCCGGGTCGCACACACGCAGTGCGAGCAACTCCGCGGCGGAGCGTCCCGCGATCAATGGCGCGAGCGCCAGCTGCACCATCGGCGCGGCCACCGCGGACGGCGTGTAGACGACCCCAAGGGGTCGCCCGTCGACTCGCATCACCGGCACGTGCCCAGCCTACTCCACCGGACGCCGAGCCAGGGACGGCACGGTTCGAACGCTTGCCCACCGGGCACGAGGATACCCACGTGGGTACGCGCTCCATCGGCGGCGTGTACCCACGTGGGTACGCGCTACATCGGCGGCGCGAACCGACGCGAGCCGGGAAGCACCAGCTCCCACAGCCCGAACGTCGCCGCCAGCACGTGGTCGAGCTCGCGCGTCTCCGCTGAATGCATGAGCGCGCTGGCATCGGGCAGGCACCGCGCCGCGCGCCGAGAGGCCTCGAGCGTGTGCAGGATGCCGCGCGACCAGCCCTCGCCCGCATAGACGAGGCAACCCGGGATCCACAACGCCTCGAGATCCTCGAGGGCATACGGGATCTTCTCGTCCGTCGAGCCCTGCACCTCCTGGTACTTGCACTCGAGCGCGATGGCCTGCTGGTCGCTCGAGCGAACGACGAACACGTCGATCTTGCGGTCCTTGCCGATGATCGTCTTGCCGAGAGAGATCTCCGTGTACACGACCATCCCGAACGGGCTGTACGAGCGGTGGATGTACCCCGCGATCAGATCTCGATACTGGTTGCCGGTCATGCCCATCCCAGGTCAGCTCACATCGAAAGGCCGAGCTGCGCATTCGGCGAGATCTCGAGAGGCGCGAGCAGCGGCTCCTTCGCACCGGCTTCGAGGAGCCGAGCGCGCGTGATCTGCATCGCTTCCTCGCACAGGTCGTTGCCCATGAAGTTGCGGCCGAGGCCGACCGCCGCGACTCCCGTGGACCCCGAGCCCATGAACGGATCGATCACGAGTGCGCCAGGCTCCGTGCTCTGGCCGATCAGCACCTTCGCCACCTGCGGCGGCTTCTCGGCGGGATAGCCGCCGTTGACGCGCGGGTGTTCGATGATGTCCGAGATGCCGAGGTCGTGGAGCTTCCGCTTGCCCTTCTCGAAGAACAGGATGCACTCGTACATCGCGCGGTAGTGGTAGCCCATGCCGATCCGCTGCTTGTTCCAGATCAGCGGCTTCCAGAACTTGAAGCCAGCCTTCTCGGCCTCCGGCTTCGCGACGAACATCGTCTCCGGATCGCAGAACAAGTAGAAGTGGGAGTTCTTCTTGAGCACGCGGAACACTTCCACGAACAGCTCGGCGAACCGCACGTTCGGAAAGATCTCGAACCAGTCGTTGCTCGACGCCTTGCTGTGCTTGAGCCGCGTGGTCGTGCCGATCGCTCGATGCTTCTCGAGCGACTCGTACGGCGGATCGGTCACGACGAGATCGATCGACTCGTCAGGGAGCGTGCGGAGCCACGCGACGGCATCTCCGCGCGTGAGTTGAAACCTCATCTCGTCCACGCAACGAGCCTCGCACTCACGTCTGACAATCCGTTCAGTACAGGGGAGATCTCCCCCTATTCTGCCGCGGGCTTATCTCCGCTCAGAGCAGCGATCAGCTGATCGACCGTCGGCCGATCCTCGGGCTTGCTGCCGACCTTGCGGAAGCTGATCGCGCCCCCTGGCTCGACGATGAACGTCGCGGGTCGCGCGATGTGCTGGCCGAAGTCCTCGACGCCCCATCTCGCGATCACCGCGAGCTCGGGATCCGAGTAGAGCTCGAAGCCGAGCGTGAGCTTCGCGCTCATCGCCGCCGCGTCGGAGACCGGGTCCGCGCTGATCGCGATGATGCGCACGTTGCGATCGGTGAACTGCTTCTGCGCGTTGTTCAGATCGCCGAGTTGCTTCTGGCAATGAGGACACCAGCCGCCCATGTAGAACACCACGAGGGTGCGCTGGCTGACCCACAGCGTGCCGAGGTCGACGTTGCTGCCGTCCTTGCCGAGGACCACGCCACCGGGCGCGACATCGAGCGTGACATCGCGATCGACGGTGGGATCCGCACCGCGTCCGTGCTTCGCGTGCGGGTTCTCCACGCGTTGCTGAGGCGTGCAGGCGGCGAGGGCGGCGACGATGGACAAGGCGAGACGGCGCACGCCGCAAGTGTACCCGCCCTACGGGTACTGTGCGCGGTCGGCGTCGAGGTAGAGCTGCAGGCCCTGCTGATCGAACGTGACGTGGCATGTGGAGCAGGTTGCGGCGACATACCTCCGCGGCAACGGCCAGCCGGTCAGCGCGTGATCGAAGCCGTTGCGTCCACCGGCGACGGACCTCCAGCCCATGAGGTCGTAGCTGCGTCCCTTGTGATCGCGATGACACGCCTCGCACGCCTTCCCCACAACCGTCGGGTGGAAGCCGCGATTCGCAGCGATCCTCGCGGCGATCGGTGCGTGGCAGGCGAGGCACTTCGCGCGCGGCACATCCGGCCGCGCATCGCTGTGGCAGACGCTACACGCGTTCACGGTGTCCCAGGCCGCGTGCCCTACGACGAGCGGCCCAGGCGATCCCTGCGCGAACGAGACCGACCGAGGCACGATGCGACTGACATCTGGCGGTATTGCGCGGCGGCGCGGTGGAGCGTCCTCGAGCACTTGCCGGATCGGATCTTCCACCGTGATCGGCGGCGGCGGGTCGCTCGTCGGGCCGGCGCTCCGCCAGCAGCCCACGAGCAGGACGAGCACCACCGCGCGCACCGCCAACGCTATAGCGCCAGCCCACTTCGATGCCGAGCGAGCAGCGCGCGGCCGCAGCATCCGGCTCGTACGGCTCGCCGGTCGTCATCTTCAAGTCGTTGCGCAGGAGCGGCACCGCGAGATCGACGTTCCCGACGAGCCGCGCCTGATCCGACATCGGCCACGCCACGCCGAACCCGG
>JAYVLW010000797.1:0-4840 GCA_043759315.1 Myxococcales bacterium | reverse complement strand
CAGGGTCACGGCTCCAGTGTTTCGCTGGTCGTGTGTCGATGTCACGCGGGAACGTTGTCCGCGCCCCCATGATCTCGGGCCGTCATCCCCATGCTGCCGCCCGAACCTGTCGAAATGCTTGAGGCGGCGGTCGGCCTGGTTGATGCTTCTCTTCGCCTGTGATGCTTCGCGCCGCCGGGTTCACACTGATCTTGACCGCCTGTACCGGAATCGCGCCGGGCGAGGGGGCGACCGATGCCACTCCGGGCGGCGGGAGCTCGGATGCGCCCGCCGGTGGTGGCGATGCGCCGGTCGGCAGCCTCGAAGCAGGCTCGCTGACCGTGAGCTGGATCCACGGCTCGCAGAACTGCAACGCGAACGCGGATCCCGAGCTGCAAGTTCACGCCTACAACGCCACCGTTCACATCCTCCGCCAGAACAAGTGCCGCACGTTCGAGGCGCCGTTCATCTACGTCATCGAGGGCACCACCGCCGCCCTGATGATCGACTCGGGCGCGACCAACAACACGACCACGCTGCGGGACGCGGTGCGCGGCTTGATCGGCACGAAGCAGCTGGTGGTCTCGCACTCGCATGCCCACGGCGACCACGTTGCCGGCGATGCATCGTTCTCCGGACAGCCGAACACCACCGTCGTAATGCGCACGCAGGCCGCGATCCAGACGAAGTTCGGCATCACCACGTGGCCGACCTCCGCCGGGACGATCGATCTCGGCGGGCGCGTCCTCGACGTCATCGCGATCCCCGGTCACGAGGCGCAGCACATCGCGATCTACGACCGCAAGACAGGCCTGCTGTTCACCGGGGACACGCTCTACCCGGGCCTGCTGTTCATCAACGACTGGGCGACCTACCGCACCAGCGTGGGGCGGCTCGCGCAGTTCGTCGCAGCGCACCCGGTCGCGCACGTCCTCGGCGCGCACGTCGAGATGACCGCCACGCCGAAGCAGGTCTACGCGTACGGCACCACGTTCCAGCCGAACGAGCACGTGCTGCAGCTGTCCGCCGCGCACGTCACCGAGCTCGAAGCCGCGCTCACGCAGCTCGGTCCGTCGCCGGGCACCGGCTCGTTCCCACACGATGACTTCGTCATCGATCCCCAGTGATATCGTGGCGCGGTGCCCGAGCGCGTCGTTCATTGCGGTGATGGTGTCGCGTTCCTCGCGACCGGCCGGCTCCCGGACGATCACGCGATCTTCACCTCGCTCCCCGACCACAGCGAGGTGCCCACGCTGGGCGTGCCGGCGTGGAAGCGCTGGTTCATCGACACCGTCACCCTCGCGTGCAACGCGATCGCCGACCACGCGGTCGCCGTGTTCTACCAGACCGACGTGAAGTACGACGGTCGCTGGATCGACAAGGGCCACATGGTCCTCACCGGCGCCGACGCGGCCCACAGTCACGCGCTGTTTCATCGGGTGGTGTGCCGCGTTCCGGCCGGCATGGTCACGTTCGGCCGCCCCGCGTACGCGCACGTCATCGCCGTGAGCCGCGAGCGCCGCCTGTTGCCGGGCGCCGCCACCGCCGACGTGCTACCGGCGCTCGGCAAGATGAGCTGGGCGCGCGCGATGGGCAGCGCGGCCTGCGAGATGGCGATCACGTACATCGCATCCACCGGTGCGCGGACCGTGGTCGATCCGTTCTGCGGTCAAGGCACGGCGCTCGCCGCGGCGAACGCGGCCGGCCTCGATGCGATCGGCGTCGAGCTCTCGAAGCGGCGCGCGGCCAGAGCGCGTGGCGCGTAGCGTGGAGGTTCAGCGGGCGTGCTTCGCCCGATCCAGCGCCGCACGCACGGTCCGCAAGAGATCCGCGAGGCGGAACGGCTTGTGGAGGAAGTTGACGCCTTGCTCGAGGACCAGTCCGCGGTTGAACTCCGGGCCATTGCCGCTGAGGAAGACGACCTGCAATCCGGGGCGCATCGCGGTGAGGTCGGCGGCGAGATGGTCACCGCGCGTGCCATCCGGCATCATCACGTCGGTCAGCAGCAGATCGATCTCGTCACGATGCTCGCGCCACACCGCGAGCGCGTCGAGTCCCGACGCCGCTGGGATCACGCGGTATCCCTCGGCAGCCAGGAGGCGCGTGACCATGGTCCGGATCATCTGGTCGTCCTCGGCGAACAGGATGGTCTCGATTCCCCCGGCCTCGGACCTGGTCGTCTCCGCGGGGAGCGACGAGGACGAGACGGGCAGGAACAGCTCGAACGTCGTGCCGGCGCCGACCGCGCTTCGTGCCTGGATCCAGCCGCGATGCTGTTCGGCGATCGAGGACACCGTCGCCAGTCCGATGCCGGTGCCCTTGCCGCTCTCCTTCGTGGTGAAGAACGGTTCCCAGATCCGGGCCAGGTGCTCGGGGGCGATCCCGGTCCCGGTGTCCTCCACCGCGAGGCAAACGAATGTTCCCGGATACGCTCGGTGCACGAGCTTGGCCGCGGTTGCCGTCACGGTCACCGGCTCGAGCCGAACGACGAGCGTGCCACCGTCGGGCATCGCGTCACGGGCATTGATCGCGAGGTTGAGCAGGACCTGCTCGAGCATCCCGACGTCGGCGTCGACCAGGGGTAGCCGCTCGGCGTGGCGCACGTCGAGGCGAACCTGGTCGCCGAGGACGCGCCGCAGCATCCGGCTGAAGCCGTCGATGACCTCCCGCAGATCCAGCGGCGCGGGCATCATCGCGTCGGGCTGGCTGACGGTCAGGAGCTGACGCATGAGATTCGCGCCGCGGGCGGTGGCCTCCCGGATCTCCTTCGCCGATTCCACGATCTCGGAAGGGTCGGTGGACACGGACACCACCTGCGCGTTCGACTGGATGATCGTCAACATGTTGTTGACGTCGTGCGCGATGCCACCGGCGAGCTGTCCGATCGCTTCCATCCGCTGCGAAGTGCGTCGTTGATCTCGTTCGCGGCTGGTGTCGACGGCGCAGGTCCCGTTGCATGCATGCGGCGTCGAGTCCATCGTGGCGATCATGTCACCAAGCTCCTGTGCTCGGAGGGGCTTTGCGATGCAGCCCATCAGCTCGCCGACTTCGTGAGCCTTCCCCGGTGAAGCACCTGAGGTCGAGATCCCGATCACCGGGATTCCCCGGCAGAAGGGATCTTCCGCGAGGGCGGTCATCACCCTCGACGCCTCTCCCACGTGGTCGAGGTCGAGCAGGATCAGATCCGGGCGAGCGGCCTCCTCGAACGGCGCTTCGCGCAGGATCCGTGGGATCGCACACCCTGCGTCTTCGATGACATTCAGGCGCCGCAGGAAGGGTGCACCCGCGAGAGCGTCTCCCCCCCTCGCATCCCGGGACACGAGCATGATCTCGAGCCGCCGCGTGACCGGTCTACCCTTGCTTCGATTCAGGTCACTCATCGTCGCCCCCCCGCGTCCATCAACGTCAACTCGGTCACGCTAGATCGCGTCGCGTCGCATCACAGCAGCTTCATCACGGCGTCGCCGATGCTGCCGGGCAGCTTGGCCGCGAGGCCCGATTCGCCGATGTAGTTGCCAACGTCGGCGGCGTGATCCTTGAGAAAGCTGATCACCTTCTCGGCGGTGGCCTGATCGATTCCGACCTGGTCGACCATCTTGTTGACGAGCTCTTCCATGCTCGTCGGTAGTGCACATCGGATGCCGCCCCAAGTGGCTTGATCGACGGCCCGATCAGGCCGCGTGTCGCCTCATGTGGCGTTGTGGTCATCCACGATGCGGAGCAGCAGCTGGAGCTCCTTGGCCGGGGCCGGGAGTGGGGCTGCCCACAGTACGAGGTCGCTCGTCCTCACCTCCCACGGTCGACCCTCCGCGTGGACCCGGGCGACCGTGTCGACGATCCCGGGGATCCGAGCTTCCAGACTCGACAGGCTCTTCGTCGCACCCTCGTCGCCGCCGAGCAAGCCTCGGAACACGTCGTTGGCGAGCACGATCTCACCGCCGGTCGTCACCAGCGCGTGGCCGATCGGTGATCGCAGGAACACGTTGGTGAACGCCTCGGTCGCCGCGTCGGCGTGACTGACCTTGGCGCGTCGCCGCCCCATTCCGAGCATCTCCATCACAGCGTTCAGCTCGTAGTGAAACGCGGTCGCCGAGGCGTGTCGTTGCGTGGGGTCCTTGGCCAGCGCACGCCGGATCAGGGCGTCCATCGCCGGATCGATGGGCTCGCCGCGTCGCGGGTCGAGCGCAGGGATCTCGTCGTGGACGTGCGCCGACATGACCTCTACCTGGTCCCCTTCGAACGGCAGCGTCCCGGTGAGCAAGAAGTAGCCAAGCACGCCGAGCGCATAGATATCCGTCGCGACCGTCGCCGGGCCGCCCGTCGCGCGCTCCGGTGCGAAGTACTCCGGGGTGCCGAACACGCTCTCGGACGTCGTGTCACTCGCCGAGATCCGGTGCGCGAGTCCGAAGTCGAGGAGCCGGGCGATGCGGCGACGCCGGGTCCCGGTCGTCTCTTCGACCAGCATGATGTTCTCGGTCTTGATATCGCCATGGACGATGCCGCGGCGGTGGATCAGCTCGAGCGCTTCCGCGACCTGACCGAGGATGTCGCAGGTCCTCCGGATCGACAGCCGGCGTCCGCCGAGGCTCGTCAAGGTCTCGCCTTCGAGCAGCTCCATCACCATGAACGCGCCGAGCTCCGCATCCTCCCCGTAGTCCACGACCGACACGATGTTCGGGTGCGTGATCTCGCTCGCCAGCCGGGCCTCCTCGATGAACCGTCCGCGGCTGACGGGATCCTTCGCCAGCTCGGGGCTGATCACCTTGAGCGCGAACCGCTTCCCGAGCTGGACATGCCGAGCTTCGTAGACGCGCCCCATGCCGCCGGCGCCGAGCTGGCGCTCGAGCACGTATCGGCCACC
>JAYVLW010000796.1:0-5915 GCA_043759315.1 Myxococcales bacterium | reverse complement strand
GCCGGCGGCGAGCCGGTGTTCGCCAGCCCGCAGTGGCCGCATACGATTCCGGTCAACGCGAGCGCCCAGGCCGAGCGCCGCACGCGCGACCTGGCGCGGATCGAGAATCACCGGTCGCGGATCCACGCCTCGGGCGAGTGGGTCGACTACGGCACCCGCACGGTCAGCCCGAGCGGCTCGAACGTGAAGTTGATCGACAGGTACTATCGCCTCGACGCGGACTTCTCGTACCGGCTGCTCGCGTATCCGCTCGAGGAGCTGCGCGTCGGCTTCACGCGCCTGCTGGGCGACACCGAGACGATGGTCGTGTCCGCGGATTGCCCGACGCTGCCTTGCACCGCCCAGGCCGGCTATCGCGTCGGCGGCTGGTTCGAGCTCGGCCTCGGTGTGCTCGAGGGCGTGCGGCTCGATGGCCGCGTTCTCGTGATGGCCACCCAGACCGGCTTCAAGGTCGGCGGTCGGTTCGAGGCGCGGCTGGGCGTTCTCGATGCGAGCCACGTCGCGCTCGGGTTCGAGTCGATGGCCGACGTCGGCACCAATGGCTACTTCCGCCTCGGCTGGGGCACGGTGCCCGGCCTGCCGATGGCGGCCACGGTCGAGATCACGAACATGCCCGACAATGACCGCAGTACCGGTGTGCGGCTGTACTACGACATCGCCCGCACTGTCGGGCGTGGCGTCAAGCTCGGGCTCCGCGTCGGGTACGCGGCGCGCACGCAACAGGTCGCCGGCTTCACGAGCGGCGCCAACGCGGTGGTGGATTTCTGATGCGCGCGCACCTGATCATCGCGATCCTCCTCGTCGCTGGCACCCCGGCCGCTGCCGAGCCCGTCGTCCTCGCGGTCGATGGCAACGATATCTACGTCGACCTCGGTGCGCGCGACGGCGTCGGCGCAGGGACACAGCTCGAGCTGCTGCACGAGGTGATCGCGAAGGATCCGCGCAACGGCGCGACGCTCAAGGATCAGTTCGCGCTCGGTACCCTCGAGGTCGCGAAGAGCGGCGACAAGGTTTCCGTCGCGCACGCCGATCCGGAGCTCGCGAAGCGGGTGCTCGTGGGGGATCACCTCCGGCTGATCGGCACGCCGCGCAAGTTCGTCGATCCGTGGGCCGCGCAGGTCGAGGCGAGTCGCGCGACGGTGGTGGGGGCGCCGCCCGTCGGTCCGAACACGCCGGGTGGTGCGTCGATCACGGACCACGTCACGCTCGCGGAGAAGGCGTGGGTCGAGACGCTGGGCAAGGCGCCCGAGGTGAGGATCCAGCGCTGGACCGAGTACCTCGCAGCGGATCCGAAGGGCCCCTACAGGAAGCTGGTCGAGAACGAGATCATCTCGCTCCGCATCCAGATCCAGGACCGCGACAACGCGCTGACGAAGGCGAAGAGCCAGAGCACGGATGATCGCAACCCGCGCATCGCGCGTCTCGCCGAGGAGCTCGCGGCCGCGTCGAACACATCGAGCCGCGAGATCCTGACGGTCGGGCCGATCAGGCGCGCGGTTCCCGGTCAGCCGCTGCAGCTCGCGTTTCTCGTGCGCATGCCCTCGGCGGTGGGGCAGGCGTGGTTGTTCGTGCGGCCGCCCGGCGAGCCCGGCTTCAAGAGGATCGATCTGACGCCCGATGGCGATGCCTACCTGCGTGCGACGGTGGACGCGGGCCTCGTTCGCGCCCCGAAGCTCGAGTGGTACGTCGAGGTCGCGGCCCGTGGCACCGAGCGCGGCGTTTCGCCGGTGCTGGGCTCCCAGGAGGAGCCGAATGTCACGGTGATCGACGCCGTGGTCACCGAGGCGCCGGTCGAGGCGAATCGCTCGCACATCGATGCGCACGTCGACTACGTCGACTTCGACGGCAAGCTGAACAAGGGCTTCGACCAGTACTACCAGGCAGAGATCGACTTCATGTATCGGTTCCTCGACCCGGTCTACGCGGTGCGCCTCGGCTTCGGCACCATGTCGGGGACCGGCGGCCCCAAGGACATCATCGACGCCGACACCACGGACAATTGCCTCGACAGTAGCGGCTCGTATCGCTGCCGCAAGGTCACCTTCTCGTACGTCTACACGGAGTTCGAGTACCGGATCCAGCCGAACGTGGCGATCATGGTGCGCCCGCAGGCGGGGCTCCTGACGACCGATTCGGTCCCGGGCACCGAGAACAATCGGTGCGCGAGCACGATGGACGTCGAGGGTTGTGGCTTCCACACGCGGTTCGGCGGGCGTGGTCGGATCCGGTTCGGCAGCGAGAGCGGCACGAACCTCATCATCGGCGCGGGCTTCACCAAGGGCGTCGGCACGCTGCTCGAGGCCGCCTACAACTGGCTGCCCAGCCCGGTGGTGCCGATCCAGCTCAGCGTGCAGGTCACCGACATGCCGGTCCCCGAGAACTTCGGCGTGCGCCTGATCGGCGACGTCGGCTGGCGCAGCGTGTCCTGGTTCTACCCGTCGTTGCGCCTGTCGTATCAGGCGCGCGACATCGACCACGCGGGCTTCTCGGGCGGCCTCGCGATGAACTTCGACTGGTGAGGACGATCATGAAGCTCACCACCATCACCCTCGTCGTCGCCGCGCTCACCGCGACTTCCTACGCCGACGATCCGCCGGCCCCCGTGGCGCCGAGGCCCGCTCCGGTCGCGGCGCGGTCGCTCGTCATCCACGTCGCGCCGCTGTCGAGCCCGGTCGGGGCACCGGTCGAGCTGCAGGCGATGCTCGATGCGCCGTTCGCGGAGACCCTGAGCGCGCGGTGGCGTGCGCTCGGTGAGGCCACCTGGCACGACGTGCCGTTCGAGCGCTCGAGCGCCGGCGGCTGGTTCGCGAGCCTGCCCGCGGCACCCGCGCCGGGCCTCGAGTACTACATCCGCGGCGTCGACGTGAACGGTGCCGAGGTCGCGCACTTCGCCTCCGCGGCTGCGCCGCACATGGTGCGCGTCGATCCGGCGCTCTACGATCGTCTCGAGGATCTCGACCGGCGCCGTCAGCTTGGCCTCCGTGACCAGATCAGCGTCGAGCTCGCGGCGCACAACTTCGGGAACCGGTACAGGCTCCCCGATCGGTTCGGGCGGGCGGAGGCGACGTTCACCCACCGGCTGTGGCGCCAGCTGCATCACATCGCGTTCGGGTTCGGGACGCTCTGGGGGAAGACGCCGGTGTCGTCGACGCCCGACGAGCACGACGCGGGCTACCTCAACAACGGCATGCGCTATGGCTTTGGCGAGCTGCGCGTGCGCGTGCATCCTTCGGTGTTCATCGATGGGCGCGTCGCACTCGGCGTGAGTCAGGATGGGTTCGACGCCGGGGTGCGCGGCCAGCTGATCTTCGGCAAACCATGGCGCTCCGCGCTGTTCATCGGTGGTGAGGCGATCGGCGATCTCGGGAAGACGGCGTGGGTCCGCCTGCAGTGGGACACGGCGGCGCCGTTCCTGATGGGCGCGTCGATCGTGCGCACGAACCTGCCGGGCGTGCTGATCAGCTCCGCTGGCCTCTACATCGCCTACGACGTCGCGTACGTGATCGCGAGCCGCTACACGCTGAAAGCCCAGCTGTCCTACGGCGCGCGCGATGGCTCGTCTCACCTGGGTGGTGGTGGCGGGATGGCCGTGGACTTCTAGTCGCCGTGGTATGACCCGGCCGTGGCGATCAGCCTCTCGGTCAACCTCAACAAGGTCGCGCTGCTGCGGAACTCGCGTGGCGGGACCAATCCATCACCGAAGGTCGCTGGCGTCACCTGCCTCGATGCGGGGGCGTACGGCCTGACCCTGCACTGGCGGAAGGACAACCGTCACACGCGGGCCGAGGACGTTCGGGTCCTTCGCGCGCTGTGCGCCGAGCGCGGCGCCGAGTTCAACCTCGAGGGCGATGATCGCGAGGAGCTGATCGCGCTGGCGGTCGAGCTCAAGGTCTCGCAGTTCACGCTCGTACCGGTGAAGCCGGGCGAGATCACGAGCGACCACGGCTGGGACGTGCCGGCGCAACACGCGCTGATCGCGCCGATCATCGCCCGCCTCAAGGGACGTGGCATTCGCACCGCGATGTTCATGGACTGCGAGCCGGGGAGCATGGCGGCCGCGGCCGCGACCGGTGTCGATCGTGTGGAGCTCTACACCGAGCCGTTCGCGGCCTCGTTCGGAACGCCGAGGTTCAAGGAGGAGCTGGCGCGCGTGCAGGCCACCGCGGCAGCGGCGCGGGCCGCCGGCCTCGGCGTCAACGCGGGTCACGATCTCAACCTTCGCAACACGCCGCTGCTCGCGCGGATGGTCCCCGAGATCGTCGAGGCCTCGATCGGGCACGCGCTGATCGCAGACGCGCTCTACATCGGGCTCGCCGAGGCGGTTCGACGGTACGTACGCGCGTGCAAAGGCGAAGCAGTCGATGCGCCTGTTACCCAGTAGCGCGCTGCTCGTCCTTGCGGCGTGCCCAGGGGCGAAGGCGCCCGGCATTCCGGTGTGCCCGACCGATCGCACGGTGATCATCGCGGGGCAGGAGGACGTCGCGAAGCTCGCGGCGTGCACGACGCTGTCGAGCGTCACCATCCGCACTGGAGCCTCGATCAGCCTCACCGGTCTGCGCGCCCTCGAGACCATCACCGGCGATCTCGCGATCGGACCGACCGTGGGGCTCGACGAGGTCTCGCTGCCGGAGCTGCGGGAGGTCGGGGGGACGGTCAAGATCACAAGCAACGGCTCGCTGCACGGTGTGTTCCTGCCGCGGCTCGAGCAGGTAGGGCGGATCGAGATCGAGTCGAACGTGGCCCTGACCTCGATCGCGCTCCCGAGGCTCGTGACCTCGCGTGGCTCACTCGTGATCGCGCAGAACGCCGGGCTCGAGTTGATCGACCTGTCGGAGCTCGCCAGCGTCGGGAAAGACCTGGTGATCGCGGATAACACGGCCCTCACGGTCATCGACGCGGGGAAGCTGACCCAGGTGATGGACGTTCGGATCGAAGGGAATCGCGTGCTCCCACCCGACCAGGTGGACGGGGTCCGTGCGAAGCCGTCGGAGCCCTAGTAAGCT
Source organism: Myxococcales bacterium (assembly GCA_043759315.1). GTDB lineage: Bacteria > Myxococcota_A > Polyangia > Haliangiales > Haliangiaceae > JABFXX01. The sequence goes on along the minus strand of JAYVLW010000796.1, from coordinate 912 downwards.
GGCGGCCATGTCTGCCGATGTCCTGGAGCTGGCCTCGTCCCTGGCATACCTCGACCAGCTCAGCGAGCTCGCCCCCGATCAAGTCGATCCGAGCTGGCACGCGCTGCTCGGGGAGAGCGCGAACGGCCACCCGACGAACGGGCACGCCACGAACGGTCACGCGCCGAACGGTCACGCGACCGAGCTCGCGCAGCCGCGCGTGATCACGCGCCAGACGCTGCCGAGCCTGTCGCGACCGGGCGCCGTGACGATGCTGCCGATGACGATGCAGGCGAACCCCAACGTGTGGCCGCTCGTCAACGCCTACCGCAGCCGCGGGCACTTCGCGGCGAGCCTCGATCCGCTGGGGCTGATCGAGACGGCACGCATCAGCGAGCTCGATCCCGCCACGTGGGGCTTCTCGGCGGCGGATCGCGATCACGTGATCGAGCCGACCGGCGTGGCCGGACTACCCCGCGCCACCGTGGGCGAGCTGCTCACCCTCCTGCAGACGGTCTACGCGGGCTCGGTGGGTCTCGAGTTCATGCACATCTCGTCACCGGGCCGACGCTCGTGGCTGGCGGAGCGGATGGAGAGTCAGCTGATCAAGCCGCTCCCCGCCGACGTGCGCAGGCACGTGCTGCAGCTCCTGATCAACGCCGAGCAGTTCGAGCGGTTCTGCCATACCAAGTATCCGGGTACGAAGCGGTTCAGCCTCGAGGGATCCGAGAGCTTGATCCCGGCGCTCGACATGCTGCTCACCCACGGCGCGCGGCTCGGCGCCATCGAGGCCGTGCTGGGGATGGCGCACCGCGGTCGCCTGACGACGATCGAGCAGATCCTGCGCCGGCCGGGCCGCGATCTGTTCGGCCACTTCGAGGACGCAGAGCCAGAGAAGGCCATGGGCGGCGGCGACGTGAAGTACCACCTCGG
>JAYVLW010000795.1:0-3866 GCA_043759315.1 Myxococcales bacterium | reverse complement strand
CCCACGCTGATGCGAGTCACCTCGTTGGCCGGAAGTTCAGCGAGCATCGACATCAGCGTTTCGCGGCGCACGTGCGTGATCTCGTCGTAACGTGGGATGCGAGGCTCGCGGGTCATCTGCAGCTGACCCTCGATCAAGCCCAGGCACCATTGTTCGAAGAGCGCGCGTACCACGTCAGGTTCGATCCGCACCCCGACCACGATCTCTGCGATCGACTGGCGCTGTTCCAATCGTTCGAACACCTGCGCGGCGATCTCGCCAGCGGAATGCTGCGGCCCCAGCGTCGCACCCTCGCCGCGTGCGTTGCGCCGTCGCTGCATGCGCGGCTCGTTCGCAAGCGTCGCGGCGAGCGCGCCGACCTCCTTGGCGTCGAACCAGCGCACGTCGTCGTCGCCCACCTGCGGATGCAGCCGAGCGCCCTCGAACCGACGCACCGTGGAGATGCTCACGCCCAGGCGCCCAGCGACCTGGGCACGCGTTAGCCGCGCTGAGGCTGACGGGTTGGCCGGAACAACGGACAGGTGCCGCGATTCTTGCGACGTCGGGGTGCGCTTCATGTAGCTAAGTCCTCATTCCGAAGCGTTCCGAAAGGCCGGAGAAATGTGCAGGGCAAATCCCGCAACACGGGGATGACAAGCATCGCGGCAGGGTCTGACACGGCGAGGTTTCAGCTATCAACAGTGTCAGACACCGTCGGTGACAGGGCTCGCCCAACGCCCGGCGAGAAACCTGCGCCAACGAAGATCGTGCCAAGCCGGAGTTCGAGGTCTCTCGTGCGCATTACAGATCATGAGGTCTCGATCCAGGCGCGCCGCAGCCGGCGGGCGAGAACTTGTCGTCGGGAGCGGCCGGAATCGACGTCGCGAACGTGAGCGACGGGCGTTTCGTGGCCCATATCTTCATGGGGAGCGGCGTCGATCCGGATCTCGAGCGAGCTGGAGATCGGACAACGGTAGCAACGCGAAATGGTCACCCCCTCGATCTCGTCGGCTCTACCTAGTAGGGGGGACGAGAACATGAGCGACCTCGGAGAAATCTTCACCCCGCACACGTTCGAGAGCTCATCTCGCCGCCAGTAGTTCACTAGGACCACGGTCGCCGCTGTGAAGTCCCAACTGATCCCGTTGAAAGACCGTGAAAAGGAGCCCGACATGTTCGAGACCATCGCTTCCAAGATCGCCAACGTCATCCGCAACACCGTTCGCGCCGCCGAGGTGGCCGTGCGACGGACGCCCTGGCTCGCACCGGCGGTGATCCTCGCGCTGTTCCTGGTCTGGTAACCCGTGACCGCGTCAGTCGCCCTTGCGAACGGCCACGGGGTCGTCGCGCCGCCCTTCCTCCGGCCGGCCAACGACGAACAGCCCACGGTCGACGCGGTGCTCGATGTCGAAGACGTCGCGCGCCTGCTGCGTGTCGGCCGGAACACCGTCTACGAACTGGTCGGTCGCGACGAGATCCCAAACCGCCGCCTCGGTAAGCAGATCCGTTTCAGTCGTGCCGCGATCATGCGATGGTTGGATCCGTGGTCATCGCGGGGCGCGGACGAAAGGCAATGAAGATGCCCGTACGACGCGATCCTAGAACAGGCGGTTGGTTCTTCCGAACCACCGTCAAGACCCTCGATGGAAGGAAGCTGCGGATCTTCGGGACGGCCGGCGTACCCGGTCCGTACCAAGATCTCGCGGCGACCAAGATCGGGGCCCAAGCCGCCGAGCAGCGCGCGATCCAGCGCGCGCTCGCCGGCAACACCGCGGTGACAGCACCGCCGGTGAAGAAGGAGGTGCCGACGTTTTCGGTGTGGTTCAGAGGGAGGTTTTGGAGCGAGTGGGTGGTGGGTCGCAAGAACAAGCCCACCGAGGTGCGCTCGAAGAACATCATCTTCGACAACCACCTCGAGCCCTGGTTCGGGAAGATGCCGCTGGACGAAATCGACGTTGGTGAAGTCGCGCGATTTCGCGCGGCGCTCGTCGGTTCCGGTCTCGGTGACAAACGTATCAACAACATCCTCGCCGTCCTGTCCAAGCCGCTGAAGTACGCGGTCGACTGCGAGGTGATCACCAAGTCGCCCAAGATCGGCATGTTCAAGGTCGAGCGGCCGGAGATCGATCCCTGGGACTTCGCGCAGTACGCGCGTCTCCTCGTATCGGCGAAGGCCGAAGGTGACGAGTGGTACGCGGCCGTGTGCCTTGCCGGCGAGGCCGGGCTCCGCGTCGGGGAGGTGAAGGCGTTGCGGTGGCGCGAGGACGTCGACATGATCGCCAGGACGATCACGGTGCAACAGCAGACGTGTAACGGCGAGACGACGACACCGAAGGGGCGCACGCGACGGAGCGTGCCGATGACGACCGCGCTGTTCGAAGCATTGAAACGGATGAGCGTCATCCGCGAAGGCTTCGTGGTGCGGAACCTCGACGGCACGCAGAAGTCCGACGGCGAGGCAGCGCATGCGCTCGCACGGATCTGCCGCCGGGCGGGCTTGCCAGTGCGCTACTGGCACACCATGAGGCACTGCTTCGGAACCCACGCCGCGCTGTTCGGCGTGAACCCGTGGCGGTTGCAGACGTGGATGGGGCACAAGCGCATCGACGAGACGATGCTCTACGTGCACGTCGCCGAAGCCCATGCGCGCGAGGTGCCCGAAGTCGTACGCGAGGCCGCGATCGGCGAGCTGGACGTCGACCGGCGCATCCTCAAGATGCTCGGTGCGCGTGGCAGCCACGCGGCAGCGGCTGTGATCGCTTCGAGGGAAAGCGCAGCCGCTATAGCCGCTTAGTTCGTGCGCGAAGGGGGACTCGAACCCCCACGGTGTTACCCACTAGCACCTCAAGCTAGCGCGTCTACCAATTCCGCCATCCGCGCATTCAGTTTTGAAAAATCGGACCCTGTAGGTAGCCCCCAGCGCCGTCGCTGTCAAGCGCCGCACGACGTGGTGCATAGTATCCGGACGGTGCCGTTCTCGCCGAGTCAGCCCAGTCCGGCACCTCCGCTCTCCCGTGCCAGCCTCGTCATCGGGCTGTACAGCGGGATGGCGATTCTCGGCCTGCTCATCGCCGCGGGCCGCGGGAACCCGGATCTGTATCGGCTCGGGGACTTGCCACACTGGCTGCTGCTCGGCGGGCCGGTGATCGGCGTCGGGGTGGGGTTCGGCGTCGTCGGGCTGACCCGGCTCGCGACGAAGCACTTCGCCTGGGCGCGTGACCTCAACGTCAGCTTCCGCGACCTGCTCGGCCCGTTGACCGGGCGCGAGATCGCGATCCTCGCGCTCGCCAGCTCGATCGGCGAGGAGCTGCTGTTCCGCGGTGCCCTGTTGCCGTGGCTCGGCATCTGGCTCCAGGCGCTGGTGTTCGCGTTGCTCCACGTGGGGCCGAAGAAGCGGTTCATCCCCTGGACCATCTCGGCGTTCGTGCTCGGCGCCGCGTTCGGCGAGCTCGCGATCCGGACGGGCAACCTCGGCGCGCCGATCGCCGCGCACTTCATGATCAACTTCCTCAACCTGAAGTTCATCGTCCGCTCGCGCTGACATCGTTCCATGGTCTACCGCAGCATGCATGATCGATGAGGTCCGGCTGTACGACCACGCCCTGACCGCGAACGAGGTCGCTCAGATCGCCGCACCACCGTGATGGGTGTATTCCGGAGCTCATGCACCCCGAGGTCATCCGGGTCTCTGACTCGATCACATGCGTGCGGCGGCCGTCGTACTTCACCTGCTCCTACATCGTCACCACCGGCTCGTCGATCGTGCTCGTCGATGCCGGCATGAAGTCCGATGGCTCCGACGTGTTCTACGCGCTCGACAAGATCGGCCGCGATCGGCGCGACATCACCACGCTCCTGATCACGCACTGGCACAACGACCATGCCGC
>JAYVLW010000794.1:0-6507 GCA_043759315.1 Myxococcales bacterium | reverse complement strand
ACGGAATCGAGTCGTCGACATCGACGCGCACACCACGCTGGTTGATCGCCGCTCCACCGCTGACGATCGAGCGCACGTGCGGAGCCGCGACGGTTGGCTCGATCTTCAGAGCTCGCTCGGTGCGCGCGATCACGCCGTGGGTCTCGTTCTCGAGCACGACCTCGATCCCGGCGAGCGGGGGTGGATGATAGATCGCCAGCCCCGGCGCGATCGGGACGATGTGCGGGCGGGCGATCCGGTTGAGGTCGCGGAACCGCCAGTCCGGGAGCTTGCTGCCGCTCGCGACGATCACACCGCCGGACCCCGCGATCTTGGCGCGCGGCATGGCAATGACCTGCGGCCGCATCGGACCCGAGAAGCAAGCGCGCTTCGCCAGGGCGTTCGGTGCGAGTGCGGCGAGCATCGCGACCACCACGAGTGCGCGCGTCACGGCGTGCCTTCGCGCGCGTGAACGCCGATGCACGGCACGCGCCGCACTCAGTCTCCCCGGTCGTCGGTCTTGCCGGTGACCGTGATCGTCTTCGAGGCGGGCGAGACGCGACCACTGTGGTCGACCCAGAACACCTTCACCTTGTCGCCGATCGCCGATTCGATGGTGGTGTTCGGCACCACACCGCAGCGCGAGTGCGCGTAGACCGTGACCTCGGTGCCCGTTCCCTCGACCAGCCCGAACGAACGCGCCGTGCCCTTCGCATCTGTGAGCACCAGGGCGGTGGCGCCGGCCGGCGGCGCGGCGGCGAGCGTGACACGCGTGTAGGCGCTCGAGCGGCGGCCGACCGTCTTGTCGTGGCGGATGCGCTTCACGCTCGGTGCGGCGAGCCGCGCCGGATTGCCCTTGGTGGAGGTCAGCTTCGCGAGCACCGTCGTCCCGACGACGAGCGAGACGTCCCCTGCCATCGGCACGCCGTAAACGACGAGGCCGGGCGCGAGTGTCGTGAGCGTCGGTGCGGTGGTCGCGCCACCCGCGAGGAGCTTCCACGTCGGCTGCGTTGCATCGCCCTCGTCGGTGACGTCGTAGGACACCTGCTCCGTCGCGACGAGGAAGCCGCCACCGGCGATGATCGCACCAGTGGTCACGACCTTCGGCCGGAGGTGGCTCATCGCGCACTTCGCATCGACCGGAGACGAGGCGAGGGCGAGCACTGCGAACAGGGAAGCGAGTCGGACCATCGTGGATCCAACGTACCGCACGGCCGCGAGGTCTGGGGCGAATCGCCTCGCTCAGCGCCTCGCGGCGCCGACCGTGATCACGGTGGAAGTTGCTGATCTCTGACCATGAATGTCGAACCACACCAGCACGATCCGGGCGCCCTGGCGGGCAGTGGCCGGGCCGGGGGTGCAGCCCTTGCCGGCCGGTTCGAACGCGAACGTTCGCTGGCCCGCCGCGACCGGCGCCCACGCGATGCCAGTCCTGTCGCGCATGGTCTGGACGACGAGCACGGCGGCATCTGCCGGTGGATCCTGCGCGAGCGTGATCGTCATGGTGCCCTGCGGCGGATACGGTGGGCGGGCCTTCACCGCGGCGGCACGGGTCAAGGTCGAGACGGCGCTACCGGTGGGCGGGCCGAGCGGCTTTCCGCCGGCGCGCTGCTCGTAGCTGCGGAGCACGGTGCCCTGGGCGTCGACGAGCTCGAGCGTGCGCTCGAGGACCTGCTTCGGGCGCAGGAGGGAGAGCGCCGGTGCGACGTACTCCGCCTCCACCTCGACGTCGGTGCCGCCGGAGCGCAGCTGCGGCCCGCTCGGCATCGCGGCCTGGCCACCGGAGCCACCGGGGCGCGTGCTCATCAACACGCCGCCGGTGTCGTAGATCGTGGCGCCGGTCGGCGTCACCGGTTCTTCGACGAGCGGTAGAGCGGGGCAGGCGAGGGCGCTGCGCGTCGCGAGCGTGACGATCAGCGCGGAGGAAACGCGAAGCATCGCGCTACAGACGCACGACCCGCGCAGAAGTTGCGTGATGTCCCAGAATCGGGTCGAACCGTTCAGGGCGGGCAGCCCGGCGCACCGGTGGGCTGGCCATTCTGCGTGCACGGCGCGCACTTGAAGTTGCTCGCGCACGAGCCCTTCGCGAGCGCGATCCCCTGGATGCCGAAGTCGAGGCAGGTGGAGAGACAGACGCCGGTGTAGTTGCCGAGGATCAGGCTGTTCGCGGTGCAGGTCGGGAACGGGCCGTCGTTCAAGATCTCCGTCGGAACACACAGATCGGCGGCAGCGCAGCTGTCCTGCTTCAGCTGATCTTCCTGGTCGTCGGGGATCGACGTGGTGGGCACGCACTTCGCGCGCGCGGAGCAGCAGCTCGGGAACGTCTTCGCCGGCTGCGTCGGGCCCGTATCGCACGACTGCTTGCAGGCGCCCGTCGAGGAGCCGTCGATCGGGCTGTAGCAAGGCGTGCAACGCTCGCTCGCGGTGCAGGTCGCCTGCGGGAGGAGGTCCTTCTGGTTCGCCACCGCGGGGAGCACCATCGAGAGGCAGCGGCCCTCGGCGCCCGCGACCGAGGTACACGACGGCGGAGTGAACTTGCCGCCGGTCTTGATGAACGTGTCGGGCACGCAGTACTTCGTCGCATCGGTGCACTTCGCGAGCTGCGCGGCCTGTGCGGCATCGGGGATCAACGCCGCATCGAGGCAGTGCGCATCGGGACCACACGAGGTCAGCGTGGATGGGTCGATCACGGCCGGGCAGCTTGCCTCGTAGTCGCAGGTCGCCGGATCGTCACAGCCGCTCGGTGGGGGATCGACGTTGCCGTCGCCGACGCAGGTCGCGAGCTCGAGCAGCTTGCAGGCGCCCGTCTCCGTCTGATCGAGCGGGCTGATGCACGGTACGCACAGCTCGTCGACGCCCGCGCAGGTGTCCTTGCGCAACAGACCTTCGTTCATCGAGACCTGCGGGATGCAGCGCGAGAGGCACACGCCCGCGCCGCCGAACGCGGTGCACGTGGCGGGCGGCTCCGCGGCGCCGGTCTTCAAGAAGCTATCGGGGATGCACGAGTTACCGGAGTCGCACGCTTCGACGAAGCCCTTGAGCGCGGCGGGGAGCTTGTCGTTGGCGAGGCAGTGCGCCTCGCCCTGGGCCGCCTGGCAGCACGCGGTCATCCCCGTGAGCTGCGAGCCGGTGATCGGAGCGCCGAGCGGGCCCTCGCATTTCGGCGCGCCGTTGCCGCTCGAGTCGAGCTGCGCCGTGCATCCAGCCACCACCGCAACACCGACGAGCCACGAGAGGATCCGCATGACCTGAAGGAGGTTTCACGATCCGTTCCAGCGAGTTACGCCTCGATCCGCCCCCCAAGTCGGCATTGCTGCGCAACTTGAGCGGGACCTTTCCCGGAGCGTCCCCTGGGGCCGCCCTCCCTCGCGAGCTATTTCCGGGACGCGGCGGTGCACCAATCGATCACGGCGGCGGCAGCGTTCGGCTTCGCGAGCGCCTTCATCTTCGCGCCCATCTCGGCGCGCTTCGCAGCGTCGGAGACGAGCGGCGTCAGCGCGGCGAGGAGCTTGTCGGCGGTGAGGTCGGCCTGGCGGAACATCAGCGCGGCGCCCTGATCCGCCATCTCGCGCGCGTTGATCTCCTGGTGGTTGTCGGCCGCGAACGGATACGGGATGAAGATCGCGGGCTTCCCGGCGATCGCGAGCTCGGCGACGGTGGTGGCGCCCGCGCGGCCGATCACGAGGTCCGCGGCGAGGTAGGTCGTCGCCATGTCCTTGATGAAGGCCCGGCAGTCGGCGGCAACCCCGGCGTCGGCGTAGCGCTTCGTCGTGGCGGCGAGATCCTTCTCGCCGGTCTGGTGCGTGATCGTGACCGGCGTCGTCGTTGCGAGCTCGATCAGCGCCTGCGCGGCGAGCTCGTTGACGGCGACCGCACCGAGGGAGCCGCCCGAGACGAGCACGTGCACGCGCGCTCCGGTGGGAGGTGGCGCGGCGAGGAGCTTCTGCACGAGCTCGCGGCGCACGGGGTTGCCGGTGAGCCGGATCTTCTTCGCGTTGAAGAACCGTGCGCTCTCCTGGAACGACAGGAACACCGCGCGCACCACGCGGCCGAGGATCTTGTTCGTCAGGCCGGGGATCGAGTTCTGCTCGCAGATCGCGGTGGGGATCCCGCGCAGCCGTGCCATCAGCACGACCGGGCCCGAAGCGTAGCCGCCGACGCCGATCACCGCATCCGGCTTGAAGGCCTTGACCACCTTGCGCGCCTGCCACAGCGCCTTCGGGAGGCGGAATAGCCCACGGAGCGCACCGAGCACGCCGACGGTCTTCAGCCCGGACACCTCGATCAGCTCGAGGTTCCAGCCGAGGTCGGGGAGCACGCGAGCCTCGATCCCGCGCTTCGTGCCGACGAACGTGATCGCCGCGTCGGGTTCGCGCGCGCGCAGCTCCTCGGCGACAGCGACGCCGGGGAACAGATGGCCGCCCGTACCGCCGCCCGCGATCAGGAGGCGCATGCCGAGCTCGGCCCGGTGGTCACCACGCGTACCCGCACCCGCTTACGACGCGCGAGCTCGCGCGATTGTTCCGCTGGCGCAGCTCGCCGATCCGGGCGCCGCCCGACGTTGAGCAGCAGACCCACGAAGAACATCGTGATCACGAGTGAGCTGCCACCGTAGCTGACGAGCGGCAGCGTGATCCCCTTGTTCGGGACGATGCCGAGGACGACGCCGACGTTGAACAGCACCTGGACCCCGAACATCACGGTGATGCCGAACGCGAGGTAGCCGCCGAACACGTCGCGCGCTCCGAGCGCCGCGCGAATGCCGCGCCACAGCAGGACGCCGAACAGCAGGATCACCAGGGCCACGCCGACGAACCCGAGCTCCTCGCCGATCGGGGCGAGGATGAAGTCGTTGTGCGCCTCGGGCATGTAGCCGAGCGACTGGTGACCATCGCCGAGCCCGGCGCCGAACATTCCGCCCGAACCCATCGCGAGCCGTGCTTGCAGGAACTGATACGCCTGGCCGCTCGCGTACGCCTCGGGGTTGAAGAACGCCAGCACGCGCTGCAGACGCCACGGTGTCCCGACGACGAAGTGGTAGGCGATCGGCGCCGCGCCGAGGATCGCCAGCATGATGTACGAGACCCGCGTGCCCGCCATGAACAGCATGCCGAGCGTGGTCAACCCGATCACGATCGACGACCCGAGGTCCGGCTGCTTGAGCAGCAGCACCATCATGACCCCGCACACCACGAGGTGGGGCACGAAGCCCACGGTGAACGTCTTGACCTGATCCGCCTTCCGACCGAGGGAGTACGCGAGATAGGTGACCAGCCCGAGCTTCGCGATCTCGACGGGCTGGAACGTCAGCGGCCCGAGTGGGATCCAGCGCGACGCGCCGTTGCGCGACGGTGCGAGCAGCGCCGCGCCGAGCAGCGCGATCGACACCAGGAGCAGCGGATAGGTGAGCTGGCGGAGCCGGCGGTAGTCGATGCGCGCTCCGACCCACATCGCGAAGCCGCCGAGAGCGACGAACATCATCTGTCGCTCGAGGAAGTACATCGCGTCGGAGTGCTGGGTCAGGCCATCGGCCGCTGTCGACGAGTAGATCTCGATCGTGCCGATGCCGAGCAGACACAGCACCGCGGCGAGCAGCCACAGATCGTACGGGCGCTCGGGCAGCGTCGCGCTCGGGTGCTGGACCGCGATCAACTGCGCCGCCGCCGGGAGCGTTGGATCGATGCTCGGCTCCGGAGCCGCACGGCGAGCGCGCAACTTCGCGAGTGCACCACCGATCCACGTCGCCACCTTGTTGGGCGGCGGCTGGTCCGCGAGGCGACGGGGCACTGCCATCAGGCCATCCTCGTCATGTGCCCGTGGAGGCGCCAGTTTTCGGCGATCGACCTTCGCGACCATGGGGTGGGTGCGATCAGGTAGGGTGACGTGTGGCCGATCCCAAGGGGAAGGATGCTCCGAAGCGGCTCAACCTGGAGGCCCGCTTCGACATCGCGCCGCCCGAGGTCGCTGGTACGGCGGTGGACAGCCGAGGATCCACGCTGTACTCGGATGCCGGCGACAAGCCACCGGTGGCCGAAGGCCCCGTGAAGCCGGGCGCGAAGCCCGCGGCGAAGAGCGTCTCGGACCAGGCCTATGGATCCGCCGAGGCCGTCGGGGCGATCGCTGCGCGCAACGTGCTCACCCGAGACAACGGCGGTGCCGAGGCCATCGCCAAGGTCCTGCAGGACCACCCCACCGACCGCGCTGCGATCCTCCGCGAGGCCGAGCAGCTTCGCGGTGCAGGGTTCGCGGCTGACGTGCAGCGCTGCGAGCAGAAGGCCGCGGACAAGCCCCACGACGCCGGGACCGCGGTGGCAGCCGATGCTTCGCGAACGCCGGATCCGAGGAAACGCGACGAGCGCGGCGCGGAGATCCAGGCGGGACAGGCGACCGAGCAGGGTGGCGAGACCTCCGAGACCTCGGCCGACGGCGGTGTGCACAAGGTGCAGCAGGTGGATACGCAGATGACCGAGTAGTGGTCGCGGCCGACGGCGGTGTGCACGAGGTGCAGCAGGCGGATCCGTGGATGAC
>JAYVLW010000793.1:0-2798 GCA_043759315.1 Myxococcales bacterium | reverse complement strand
CCGCAAGAACCGGCTGCGTCTCCTCGACGAGCAGGTGAAGCCCTGGTCGACCGATGTCGACCCCCGGGCCGCCGACGCGAGCTCGCTCGTGCGCGACGCGCTCGCGCAGCTTCCGGACCAGGAAGCCCGCGCCGCCGTCTACTTCCACCTGGACGGCATGACGCATACCGAGATCGCCGAGTTGCTCGGCTGTTCACGCCGTCACGTCGGAGACCTGCTCGAGCGTGTGACCCAACGCCTCGCCGCCCCTGGCAGCACGACCACTACCACCCGAAAGGACGCCTCGTGACCGATCACGAACATGTCTCCGATCTGCGCTGGGACCGCCTGCTTGCGGGTGAGCTGTCTGCCGACCAGCGCGCCGACGCGCACGCGCACGCGGCCAGCTGCGGGCGTTGCGGTGCCCGCTACCGGGAGCTCGAAGGAGAGCGTGCAGCGTTCGCCTTGCGCCCGACGCCGATCGCGCTCGCTTCGTCCCCGCGGCGGCGCCGTGCGTTGTGGGCGCCGCTCGGCATGCTCGTCGCGGCTGCCGCGGTGCTCTTGATCGTGGTCGTTCGTCGACCTTCGGAGCCAGAGGACCGACGCAAGGGGGGCGGAGGCGTGAACTTGCTCCTCAGCGCTGGCCAACCCGACCACCTCCGCCCCGTCAGCACCGGCGACAGTCTCCAACCAGGTGACTATCTCCAGGCGGGCTACTCCACGGCGGCCGATGGCTACGGTGCCGTGTTGTCCCGGGACGGGGCCGGGCAGACGATGGCCTACGTCGGCGGCGACACCATGGTCGCCCTCCCCGCGGGTGCCGAGCGCTCGTTCCCGAGAAGCACCGTCCTCGACGACGTCGTGGGGAGCGAGCTGATCGCGATCGTGTGGTGCGCGGCGCCGCAGCCGCTCGCGCCCCTCGTCGAGGAGCTGCGCGTCACCCGGCAGCTCGCGCCACGGGCCGGCTGCACCGTCCGCCTCGTGGCCCTCGAGAAGCGGGCACGCCCATGAGCCTCCGCGCGCTGGTGGTTTGCATGATCGTGCTCGCGGCGGGGCCGGCGCGTGCAGACATCGAGCGCTATGCCGTGATCGTCGGACACAACACCGGCGCGGCCGACGAGCAACAGCTGCGCTTCGCGGAGCAAGACGCCGCACGCGTCGGCGAGCTGCTGGGCGAGGTCGGGGGAATCCCCGACGAGAACCAGGTCGTGCTGCGCGCGAAGAGCGCCGACCAGGTGCGACGGGCGCTGATCGCCACCAACGAGCGGATTCGTGTCGGTCAACGCGCCGGGCACGACGCCGTGCTGTTCGTGTACTACTCGGGACACGGCGACGCCGACGCACTTCACCTCGGTGACAGCCGGTTCGCCCTGCGGGAGCTCGAGGCGCTGGTGCGCGGCTCGTCCGCGCAGATCCGGATCCTCGTCATCGACTCGTGTCGCTCGGGCTCGGTCACCCGCGTCAAAGGTGGACGCCCTGCCCCGCCGCTGGCCCTGTCGTCAGGCGTGGACGAGATCGCCGGAGAGGGAGTGATCGTGCTCACGGCGAGCACCGCCGGAGAAGACGCCCAGGAGTCGGATCAGCTCGCCGGTTCGTTCTTCACGCACTACATGCTGTCGGGGCTGCGCGGCGCGGCCGACGACGACGATGACAAGGTCGTCACGGTCGCGGAGGCGTTTCGATACACCCGCGAGCAGACCATCCTCGCGTCGAGTCGCACGCTCGGAGGTACCCAGCATCCGACGTTCCACTACGATCTGCGTGGGCGTGCAGACATCCCGCTTGCCGATCTCGGTGCGCGGGGCCGGGGGCGCCTGACGGTCCCCGACGGCGCGACCTGGATCGTCTCGCGCGGCAACCAGAACGTGGTCGGCGAGATCCTGGCCGACGCGAAGCGCCGCACGCTCAGCCTGCGCCCCGGCACGTACGCGGTTCGTGGGCGTACCCGGGACGCCCTCCTCGAAGGCTCGGTGGTGGTCGTCGCGGACCGCGAGACCCGCATCGCCGAGGACACGCTCGAGCGCTCCACCTACGCGCGCCTCGTGCGCAAGGGTAAGGGCGAGATCGTCCGCCTCGTCTCCGGTCCGCTCGCGGGCGCGCTGGTGCAGTCGCCGATCATCCGAGGCGCGTCGCCGTGCCTCGGCGTCGTCGCCGGCTGGGGCTTCGTCCGGACCGACGTGACCTTGTCTCCACGCATCGCGGCCTGCCGCGGCGAGTTCTCGAACCGGACGCTCGCGGCGACGGCCGACACCGTCGGCCTCGAGCTTCGGGTTGCCAAGGCGTGGGACCTGTCGGCGGTGACCCTCGATCTCGGGATCACGGCCGGCGGCGAGCTGCTCCAGGAGCGCTTCGTCACCCGTGGCATCGCGCCGACGCGGACCTCGGTCGCCGGGCACGTGGACGCAGGCGCCGGCCTCGGGCTACCGCTGCTCACCCGAGGGTTCATCACCGCCGAGGTCGCCGCGCAGACCCACTTCTACTCCGTGGAAGATCAGGCCGGCGCGAAGCAGCTCACGGCGAGGTTCGCGGTGCGCGGCCTCTTCGCGGTCGGGCTGTGGCTGTGAGCGCGGTGTCACCTGGCGACGGTTAGGCCACGGGCACCCCGCCGCGCCCTCGGAAAGGTGGTACCCGAAGGGGGATGCTAGGAATCGTCGGCGGAACAGGCCTCTACGACCTCGACGGTTTGACCGATCAGGAGTGGCGATGGGGCGAGTCGCCGTTCGGCGCTCCCTCCGACGAGCTGCTGTTCGGCCGGCTCGGGGATGAGCCGGTCGTGTTCCTGCCCAGGCACGGGCGGGGACACCGCATCCCCCCGCACG